>JAYTMV010000334.1:0-22056 GCA_043728175.1 Sphingomonadales bacterium | reverse complement strand
CACTTTGGACACCAGACACATCGCTGGAATCCAAAAATGAAACCTTATATTTTTGGCGATCGCAACGGAATTCATATCTTGGATCTCTCGCAAACCGTGCCGTTGTTCGCGCGCGCGCTTGATTTCGTGTCAGCTTCGGCGGCGCGCGGCGGCAAAGTGCTGTTCGTTGGCACCAAGCGTCAGGCGCAAGACCCGATTGCCGATGCGGCGCGCGCTTCGGGCCATCACTTCGTCAACCACCGTTGGCTGGGCGGAATGCTCACCAACTGGAAGACGATTTCGGGCTCGATCAAGAAATTCAAGGCAATGGAAGAACAGCTTGCGGGCGACACGACCGGCCTTACCAAGAAGGAAGTCCTCCAACTAACGCGTCAGCGCGATAAATTTGAACTTTCGCTTGGCGGTATTCGCGATATGGGCGGCATCCCTGACGTGATGTTCGTAATCGACGCTAACAAGGAAGAGCTTGCGATCAAGGAAGCCAATGTTCTTGGCATTCCCGTCGTCGCGATCCTCGATTCAAACGTTTCGCCCGATGGCATCGCGTTTCCAATCCCTGCAAACGACGACGCAAGCCGGGCCATCCGCCTTTACTGCGATGCGATTGCAGCCGCAGCGACACGCGGCGGTCAATCAGGTCAGGCCGCGCGCGGTATTGATTTGGGTGCAGCGGCTGAACCGGTCGCTGAAGCAGTTTTGGCCGATCCAGTGGTTGAAGTTGAAGCGGCTCCAGTGGTTGAACCAACGGCTGAAGAAGCAAGCGTTTAACGCGCACTTCAATTGTAACACAGGCGGGGTAGGGCGCAAATTGCGCTCGCCCCGTCGCCACATCTGACACAAATTAGAAGGATCTCGATATGGCTGAGATTACAGCAGCAGCAGTCAAGCAACTGCGCGAAACCAGCGGTGCTGGCATGATGGATTGCAAAAAAGCGCTCACCGAAACTGGCGGCGATATGGAAGCAGCGGTCGATTGGCTGCGCGCCAAGGGGCTGGCAACAGCATCAAAGAAATCAAGCCGGACAGCGGCTGAAGGCCTTGTTGGCGTCGTTGTAAACGGTACAATGGGTGCTGCGGTTGAAGTGAATAGCGAAACTGACTTTGTCGCCAAAAATGCGCAGTTTCAGAATTTTGTTACAACGGTAACCGGCATTGCGCTGACAACGGGCGATGATATTGCAGCGCTTGCGGCGTCTCCCTTTGGTAATGGTGAAAGCGTTGCCGAAGTGCTGACCAACAACATTGCAACGATTGGCGAGAATCAAACGCTGCGCCGCGCGCGCCGCCTGTCGGTCAATCAAGGTGCGGTTGTCGCTTATGTTCACAATGCTGCGGCCACTGGCCTTGGCAAAATTGGTGTGCTGGTCGCGCTTGAAAGTACTGCTCCTGCTGACGCGCTTGAGGCACTTGGTAAGCAGCTTGCGATGCACGTGGCGGCGGCCTTCCCACTTGCGCTTGATGAAAGCGGCATTCCCGCCGACATGATCGCACGCGAACGCGCGATTGGCATGGAAAAGGCCGCAGAATCGGGCAAGCCAGCCGAGGTTATCGCCAAGATGGTTGACGGTGCTGTTGCCAAGTTCGTCAAAGAAAACGCGCTGCTCAATCAGCTTTTCGTAATGGACGGTAAGACCAAGATCGCAGACGTTGTCGCAAATGCCGGCAAGGCGACGGGTGCGGCAATCACGCTCACTGACTATGTTCGTTTCCAGCTTGGCGAGGGCATTGAAAAGGCCGAAAGCGATTTCGCAGCCGAAGTCGCGGCAGCAGCCGGAGTTTAAGCCCAATTAAACCCTCTCCCCTTTGTGGGAGAGGGTTCTTGGCAACATGCGCGCGCCGCACTAGGGTGCGCGCCAGATAAATATTACAGAGAGTATGTCCTCATGTCCCGCCCGCGCTTCAAACGTATCTTATTGAAGCTTTCGGGCGAGGCTTTGATGGGTGAGGGGCAGTTCGGGATTGATCCCGAAACCGTGGCGCGCATGGCCGGTGAGGTGAAGGCCGCAAAAGATTCAGGCTTTGAGCTGTGCCTTGTTATTGGCGGCGGCAATATCTTTCGCGGGATGGCGGGTGCTGCGAAGGGCATGGACCGCGCGCAGGCCGATTATATGGGGATGCTCGCAACGATCATGAATGCGCTCGCGATGCAGAATGCGTTAGAGCAGCTCGGCGTTCATACTCGTGTGCAATCGGCAATTCAGATGGACGCGGTATGCGAACCGGTTATCCGCCGTCGCGCCGAGCGTCACCTTGAAAAAGGCCGCGTGGTGATCTTCGCCGCTGGTGTTGGTAGCCCCTATTTTACGACTGATTCAGGCGCTGCGCTACGGGCCGCCGAAATGAAGTGTGACGCGCTGTTCAAAGGAACAAGCGTCGACGGCGTTTATGATGCCGATCCCAAAAAGGTGGCAACTGCAAAGCGTTATGATACGCTTGGGTTCAAGACCGTTCTTTCAAATGATTTGAAGGTTATGGATGCGAGTGCTGTGGCGCTGTGCCGTGATAATAATATACCCATCATCGTGTTCAACATCCGCGAACAGGGCAATCTCGCGGTTGTTCTTGGCGGCGGCGGCGTGGCAACGATGGTGCATAATGAGGAGCAAAACTGATGCCAACTTACAGCAAGGCCGATCTTGAACGCCGAATGCACGGCGCGGTTGAATCGCTCAAAAGCGATCTTATTGGATTGCGCACAGGGCGTGCCTCAATCAATCTGCTCGATCCGATTGTGGTTGAGGTTTACGGATCAACGATGCCACTTAGTCAAGTTGCGACTGTTTCCGTGCCTGAACCGCGAATGCTTTCAGTGCAAATCTGGGATAAATCGAACGTCACGCCAGTTGAAAAGGCAATCCGCAATGCCGGGCTGGGTATCAATCCAATCACTGATGGTCAGAACATCCGCCTGCCGATTCCTGACCTGACCGAGGAGCGCCGCAAGGAACTTGTGAAGCTTGCGCACAGCTATGCTGAGAAGGCGAAGATCGCTGTCCGCAACGTAAGACGTGATGGCAATGATGACCTTAAAGTCGATGAAAAGAAGAAAGAAATTAGCGAGGATGATCGCAAGCGTGCTGAGGCTGAGGTGCAGAAAATGACTGATGCGACCATCACCGAAATTGATGTCGCCGCTGCTGCCAAGGAAAAGGAAATTCTCGGTAAGTGAAGAGCGCGCCCGCCTTGGCGATTGATACGGGCAGCGGCTCGGTGCCGCGCCATGTGGCAATTATCATGGATGGCAATGGGCGCTGGGCGAAAAAACGCCATTTGCCGCGTATCGCAGGGCACCGCAAAGGGATTGAGGCGGCGCGCAACACCGTCCGCGCGGCGGGTGACCTCGGCATACAGGTGCTGACGCTATACGCCTTTTCAACCGAGAATTGGCGGCGTCCGGCCGATGAAGTCAGCGATTTGATGGGGTTGCTACGCCACTTCATTCAAAGTGATATTGATGAGCTTGCGGCCAACGGCGTTTGCCTGCGCATCATCGGCGATTATCACGCTCTTGCGCCGGATCTTGTCAAAATGATCGAAGCGGCCTGCGCGCGCACCGCCGCGAATACGCAAACGACGCTGGTGATTGCGCTAAACTACGGCTCTCATGCGGAAATTGCTGGCGCAGCACGCGAGTTGGCGACGCGCGCAGCGGCGGGTACGCTAGACCCTGCGACAATTACCCCCGAAATGATCGAAGGCTTGCTCCACACTGCCGATTGGCCAGCGCCAGATCTGTTGATCCGAACGTCAGGCGAAAAGCGCGTCTCAAACTTCCTGATGTGGCAGCTTGCCTACACCGAGTTTCTGTTTGTTGATACGCTGTGGCCCGATTTTGGCGCGAGCGATCTGGCCGCAGCAGTCACTGATTTTGCGCAACGCCAGCGCCGTTTTGGTGGACTGTGAACGCGCAAGCAAAACCTAAATCCGAATTGCTTCAACGCGTAACAGTTGGGGTGATTTTGGTCGTTGTTGCAGCGATTGAGCTCTGGCTCGGTGGCTTTGCCTTCTGGGTGCTGGTGACCATCGCAGGGCTTATCATGCTCTCTGAATTTGCCGGATTGCTCAAAACGAATGAGCGAGACCGCAAGCTCGCGCTGCTCGCGCTGTGTATTCCGCTTGGGCTGCTCAGCCCGCTTGCGGCTGGTGCTGGATTTTTCGCTGCTGGTGCGCTCGTCGGGATGGCAATCGCTGTGCAGATTGTTTCGCGCGACTGGCGGCTCGGTGCGGGATTGCTTTATGTGGGGATACCGACTTTTGCGTTAATTTGGCTGCGCGGTCGGCCAGATGATGGGCTGTTGCTCGCCTTTTGGGCGCTATCGCTCGTCTGGGCGACCGATATCGGCGCCTATTTCGCCGGACGCGGGATTGGTGGGCCAAAGATTGCGCCGTCGATCAGCCCGAATAAGACATGGGCAGGGCTTGGTGGCGGGATGGTTGCGGCACTTCTCCTCAGCGTCGCCCTCAATCGATTTTTTGGTTTGCCTGAGATGCTCGTGATCCTCAGCCCATTGCTCACTATTTTTGCACAGGCGGGTGATTTCTTTGAGAGTTGGATGAAGCGGCGGGCAGGGGTGAAGGATAGCGGAACCCTGCTGCCCGGCCACGGCGGGGTGCTTGACAGGCTTGACGGGCTGGTCACATCAGCGCCCATCGCGGCGTTGTTTGTGGCGTTTGGGGTGGCGGCATGACGTCAGATCGCAAAAGCATCACCATCCTCGGCGCGACGGGTTCTATCGGCACGTCAACGCTTGATTTGATCAATCGTAATGCGCAAGCCTTTGAGATTATCGCGCTGACCGCGCATTCGGATGCCGAAGGATTGGCGGCAGCAGCGCGCAAATGCGGCGCGCGCCATGCGGTAATCGGTGACGCAAACAAGTATAACGCGCTCAAGGCTGCACTTTCCGGAAGCGGCATTACGGCTGCGGCGGGATGCGATGCAGTTAGCGAAGCCGCCGCAATGGATGCCGACTGGACAATGGCCGCAATCGTTGGCTGTGCGGGGATGATGCCAGTGTTGGCGGCGCTTAAGCGTGGTCAATCGGTCGCACTTGCGAACAAGGAAGCGTTGGTTTCAGCGGGCGCACTGATGATGGACGCGGCCAAAGCATCAGGCGCGACGTTGCTACCCGTCGATTCTGAGCATAACGCCATTTTTCAATGCCTTGATCGCTCGGCACCCGCAGGCGTCGCCAAGATTATCCTGACAGCAAGTGGCGGGCCGTTCCGCACTTGGAGTGCGGAGGCGATGGCCATAGTCACCCCAGCGCAAGCGGTGAAGCATCCCAACTGGTCAATGGGCGCGAAGATTTCAGTCGATTCGGCCACGATGATGAACAAGGGGCTTGAACTGATTGAGGCATGGCATCTGTTTGGCCTGCCCAGCGCTCGGCTTGACGTACTGGTGCATCCGCAATCGGTGATCCATTCTATGGTTGAATATGTTGACGGTTCAGTACTGGCCCAGCTCGGATCGCCTGATATGCGCACGCCAATCGCGCATACGCTCGCGTGGCCGCAGCGGATGGAGACGCCGTCGGAGCGGTTGAACCTCGCACAAATTGGTAAGCTTGAGTTTGAAGTTCCTGATTTGGAACGATTTCCTTCACTCAGGCTTGCGCGCAGTGTAATGGAGGTGGGTGGTGCCTGCCCAGCAATCCTCAATGCCGCTAATGAGGTCGCAGTCGCGGCTTTCCTTGATGGGCGCGTTGGTTTCTGTGATATTGCTGTCATTGTCGAACGTGCGTTAGATCGCTATCAACCTGCTGCACCGCAATCGGTTGAGGATGTCCTGATGATTGACGGAGACGCGCGGCGTATTGCCAACGAACTGCTTGAAAGTGCCTACGCATGATTGAAACACCGGGTTTCTTCTGGACGGTCTTATTCTTCCTGCTCGCCATCGGGCCGCTCGTTTTTGTCCATGAAATGGGGCATTATCTGGTCGGGCGCTGGTGCGGGGTGAAGGCTGAGGTGTTTTCAATCGGCTTTGGCCGCGAAATCACTGGTTGGACTGATAAACGCGGGACACGCTGGAAAATAGGGTGGATGCCGCTGGGTGGATATGTCCGTTTTGCTGGCGATATGAGTGCCACGAGCGAACCAAGCGAAGAATGGAAGGCACTCCCCGAAGCAGAGCGCAACCGCACGTTTCAGTCCAAAGCGCTGTGGCAACGCGCGTTGATTGTCATCGCGGGGCCGGTCACCAACTTCCTCCTTGCAATTGCGATTTTCATGGGTATTTTTGCCGCCTACGGTCAGGCGAAAACGTCCAATGTGGTCGGCTCAGTGGTTGCCGGATCACCTGCCGAAAAAGCTGGCTTTGCGGTTGGCGATAAAATCCTTGCCGTTGGTGATAGCGAAATCAGCGAATTTGGCCAGATTAGCGATATCGTCGCGCTGCGCCCCGGCATGACGATGAGCTTTCTTATTGAGCGTGGCGGCGCGGAGCAGCGGATTACCGCTGTCCCTGCGCTTAAAATTATCAAAGACCGATTCGGCAATGAAATCAGGCTTGGTCAAATCGGGCTTGGCTCAGGCAAGCCAGTTTCGGTGAGCCTTTCACCCCTTGAGTTACCTGGCGCTGCAATCACGCAGACCGTGCGCGTTGTGAAATCGATGGTAGACGGCCTTGTTCAGATCATCATGGGGCGGATTTCGGTCAAGGAACTCGGCGGGCCGATTAAGATTGCGCAATATTCGGGGCAGACGGCAACGCTCGGCTTCGTTGCATTCCTCGGCTTCGTCGCGCTGATTTCCATTAACCTTGGATTCATCAACCTATTGCCAATCCCCACGCTTGATGGCGGTCATTTGTTTTTTTACGGCATTGAGGCGGTTACGCGACGTCCGGTCAGCATGATTGTACAGGAATGGGCCTATCGTTCGGGCTTTTTTGCACTGATGGCGCTGATGTTGTTCGTAACTTTCAATGATTTGGCCTCATTCGGCTTATGGAATCGGCTATCCGGGTTGATTGGTTAACAAGGTTCGGGCAGGGGCGTTCGGCAAGCGGTGCAACAGATAAAGGCGTATGAGAGCGTGGTAGCAAAAAGAGTTTCCAATATCGGTCGAAAAGTGACTGCGGCTTTGCTGATCAGCACGATTGCGCCGTTTCTTAGCACCCCTGCCACGGCGCAAACGACGACATCGCCTCCGCTAACGGGCAACATCATAAAATCGATCAACGTCACAGGTGCTCAAAGGCTTGAGCCCGATACGGTGCGTTCCTACATCCAACTGCGAGCCGGACAGCCTTACACGGCCGAATCGCAGGATCAGGCGATCCGCACACTGTTTGATACCGAACTGTTCGCTGACGTCCAAATCCGCGATAATAACGGTGATCTCACGATCGAAGTTCGTGAAAACCCTGTGATCAACCGCGTTCTGCTTGAGGGCAATAAGCGGATCAAGGAAGATAAGATCAGCAAAGAAATCAAGATCGCGCCGCGACAGATTTTCACCCGGTCAAAAATTCGTGCTGACGTTGCGCGCATCGTTGAGCTTTATCGCCGTCAGGGGCGGTTCGCCGCTAATGTTGACCCCAAAATGGTGATGCTTGATCAGAACCGCGTCGACGTTGTTTTCGAAATTAGTGAAGGGCCAAAATCTAAGGTTCAGCAAATTAATATCCTTGGCAATGAAAAATTCAAGGATGGTGAGTTGCGCAAGGAAATGGCGACGAAGCAATCGCGCTTCTATCGGCTGCTGAGCTCAGGTGCGAGCTATGATCCAGACAAGCTCGCATTTGACCAATCAAAATTGCGCCAATTTTATCTGACGCAAGGCTATGCCGATTTCCGCATCGTTTCAGCGGTCGCCGAATTGACACCCGACAAGCGTGATTTCATCATCACCTATGTGGTTGAAGAGGGCGAGCGGTACAAATTTGGCGATGTGAAGGTTGAAAGCGACATCCGCGATTTCAAGCCCGAGGCTGGACGGATTTCGATTAAATCAGGCGAGTTTTATAACGCTAAACTGGTTGAAGATACTGTCGAAAGCCTGACACAAGCCGCCGGACTGTTCGGCTATGCCTTTGCCGAGATCAACCCCAGTTTTGACCGCGACAAAGATGCGAAGACGATGTCGATCACCTTTAAGGTTGACGATGCCCCACGCGTTTATGTTGAGCAGATCAACATCAACGGCAACACGCTGACGCAGGATAAGGTCGTCCGCCGTGAGTTTCGCCTGACCGAGGGCGATCCTTTCAACAGTTTTCAGGTCAAGCGTTCGTCAGACCGCATCCAGTCGCTCGGTTTTTTCCAAGAGAAACTTGAGATTGAGCAGAAGCCGGGTTCATCGCCTGATCGCGTGATCCTTGAGGCCAATGTCGAAGAAAAGTCGACGGGTGAGCTTCAGCTTTCGGCGGGTTTCTCCTCGCTTGAACGCTTCATCGTCAACGCCTCAATCCGCCAGCGCAATTTTCGGGGCAAGGGACAGGAACTGCGCGCCAGCGTCAATTATTCAAGCTTCTCCAAATCAATCGAACTCGGTTTTACCGAGCCGTATTTGTTCGACAAGAACATCGCACTTGGCGGTGATATCTTCCGCCGCGATTTTGATAATTTCAACCGCTTCGGTGGCCAGCGCAACACCACGTTCCAACAGATTACGACTGGTTTTCAGCTGCGCGTCGGCGTTCCGATTACTGAGTTTCTCTCATTCGCAGGGCGTTACGGCGTCAATTATGATGAAGTGACGATCAGCCGCGATGAGTTTTTCGTTGATGATCAATGCTCGCCGCTTTTGGCGGGGCGTTTTCTATGCGATGCCATTGGCAACCGCACGACATCATCGCTTGGCTATAGCCTTGTGTTTGATAATCTCAACAATCGGCTTCGTCCAAGCAAAGGGCAACGACTTGTCCTCAGTCAAGATTTGGCCGGGCTCGGCGGCAGCGTCAAATATCTGCGGACACGGATTGATGGTGCTAAATATTTCAATCCCTTTGGTAAATTTGTGTTCTCGCTCGCTGGGGAAGCCGGTTATATCTTGCCTTACGGGAAGGGGCGCGGCCCCGGTAATGATAAGGTTCGCTTGACCGACCGTTTCTTCCTTGGTCAGCCGGAATTTCGCGGATTTGATATTCGCGGTATCGGCCCGCGGGTTCAGCGTATTTCGCTTGATCCAACCGCGCCCAATGCTGTCATTAGCGATGATGCCATTGGTGGCCGCGCATTTTATCGCGGTCGCGCTGAACTAGAAGTTCCACTGGGTTCGGGTGCGCGCGGCCTTGGACTGCGACCAAGCCTATTCCTTGATTTTGGCTCGGTGTTTAATGTTAAAAAACCGCTCCCGCTTCGCCGACCAAACGGTACAACACTTTGCCGAGACCCAGTCACTGGCGCTACAAGTGAGACACAGCAATTCAATTTCGCTTGTCCCGGTGGTGATGTGTTCACGCGGTTTACGCTCCCTGCATTCGAAGATGTTGTGCTTGGCGACAGCCCAAAACCGCGCGTTGCCGTTGGCATTGGCATTAATCTCAATTCACCCTTCGGCCCGTTCAGGATCGATTTATCTAGGGCTCTGCTAAAAGAGCGTGGGGATGATGTTAAAAACTTCTCATTCAACGTAGGAACTGCATTCTAATGACTAAGATTTTCAAAGCTATTTTGCTCGCCTCTGCTCCAGTGGTGCTTGCGGCATCTCTGCCAACGGTCGCATCCGCACAAGCCGTGACGAACGTTGCCGTTGCCAATGTTGAAGAAGCGGTACAGCGTTCAGGCGCGTTTACGGTTGCCGTTGGCCAGATCAAGACAACCTATAAGGCGCAGATTGATGCGTTTGATGCGCGTCAAAAATCGCTTCAGGCCGAATTGGCGCCGCTCGTAACGGCATTCCAAACCGCACAGCGCGCACCCAACCCAAATCAGGCCGCGCTTCAAACCCAAGCCACGGCGATTCAGACTCGTCAGCAGTCCGCCCAGCGTGAGTTGCAAACGCTTGCACTCCCATTTGGCCGTGCGCAGGCCTATGTTGAAGAGCAGATTAGCGCAAAGCTTGAGCCAGCGCTCAAGGCGGCAATGATAAAGCGCAAGGTGAGCCTCGTCGTCGCGCCGCAGGCAACGATTTCGTATCAGCCAACCGCCGATATCACGGGTGATATCGTGACTGAGCTTAATACGTTGGTGCCAAGCGTGAGCATCGCGGTTCCTGCGAATTGGCAGCCCGGTGGTCAAGGCCAAGCGCAAGCCGCAGCGCCTGGAACACCGGCACCCACGCCGCCTAAGCCAAAAGGGCGCTGATCGCAATTATGGCCGCGCTTGACATCCGGGCGGTGATGGCCGCTTTGCCGCACCGTTACCCAATGCTGCTGGTTGACCGGGTCGAGGAAATAATCCCCGACCAGTCAATCCGTGCGATCAAGGCGGTTACGATCAACGAGAATTTCTTTAATGGTCACTTCCCCGGTCGTCCAATTATGCCGGGTGTATTGATCGTTGAAGCACTCGCGCAGGCGGCAGGCATACTCGCGGTTGAATCGCTTGGCCTCGCGGGAAGCGGGAAGCTGGTCTATTTCATGGCAATCGAGGGCGCAAAGTTCCGCGCGCCAGTTGAGCCGGGTTGCCTCCTGACACTAGACGTTCAATTTGTGCAAAAGCGCAGCAGCGTCTGCAAATTTTCAGGACGTGCGAGCGTGGACGGCAAACTCGCCGCCGAGGCAAGTTTCACCGCGATGATCGCTGATCCGCCTGCTTGAGACTTGCCCTTTCGCCGAGTTGTGACTATGGCCGCGCATCATCTCGTCGGCTGGTCGGAAACCAGCCATTTTCTGGAGCTTAAATCATGAAGACCGATATCCATCCCGAATACCATATGATCAAGGTGCAGATGACTGACGGCACCGTGTTTGAAACGCGCTCGACGTGGGGCAAAGAGGGCGATCTGATGACGCTCGATATTGATCCGCTCGCGCATCCGGCATGGACAGGCGGCAATTCACGTTTGCTAGATGCAGGCGGTCAGGTCGCGCGCTTCAACAAGCGTTTCGGCGGGCTTTCGCTCAAAAATGGCTGAGATTTTCGATTTGGTTAAAAAAGGGTCGCCATTTTGGCGGCCTTTTTTGTTTCCGCTACACCAACTAAGCGATATGCTTAGTGTTAATGCGCTCAGGCCGGTGTATGTGATTGTATCGCGTGAATCAGATAGGAGCCCTTTGTGACCAACGGAATCTCTTTCGGCCGCAAAACCGTCAGTGCGGTCAAACTGGGCGATACCCACCGGGTCGGTGATGGTCATAGCGGCGCGCTGATTGAAATCGCCGGGCGTGTTGCGTCTGCGCTTGCCAAGGCGCTGCGTCTGGCCGGGGAGGTTGGATCACGCCAATCAACAGGCGGTGGTAGTGATCCCTATCAGATTGATCAGATTGCCAGCGAGCTTTCCACCCAAATGGGCGGAAACAGCGCTGATGCGGGTAGGATCGCCCGCGCTTTGCATGAATTCGCTCAAGAAAGTGCGAGCCTGATTGGTGCGCGCCCGCACAGTAATTCCTTTGCTGCGATTGAAAGCGCGATTGCCAAAGGGATTAGCGATCACGGCGAAGCGCGCACCGTTGAATCGGCAATTTCGGCAATTGATCGGTCAACTGGCTATGTGCGGGCAGGGGGTTAGCCCTTTGCACCTTTCCGGTTCACCGCGCCCCCGGTGAGTGTTTCGGGCTCAAGGAAATCGACGGTTGAAACGTTAAGTTTGCGTTTGAGCAGGCGTTGCATCAAATCATCGCGCAATTGCTGCGCGTTGGCGGCTGTCATATGCGGCGCTGCACCGATGAGGTGAACCGTCAGCGCGCCGCGTGCATCGCGGCCAAGTACGGCAGCATCGGCAACACCGTTTAGTTGACCAAACTGAACCGTCATCTTGGCATCAATGCCAGCTTTCCCGACTTCGGCAATTGCCGCCGCCATCTTTTGCAGCGTCGCAATCTGTTCCTGATTGAGGAGCGGAATAGCGCCAGTGACCAGCGGCGTGAAGGCGGCGGCCATGACGGGTAACAACGGCGCACGCGAGTTGATCGCACTATCACTGCCGAGCGGGCGATCCTTTTGCTCCTCATCCTGCTCACTCGATTGATCGCTCCCCCCGCGCGTGTCACGCTCTGGTCGGTCATCAATGCTGCGCTCAGCGAAGCCTGAATTCCGCTCGTTTGAAAACGTGTCTGACTGGGCCGCGCGTTCCAACGTGCGCTCAAACATTAGCCGCGTTTTGCTGGCATCGCGTGCTTCCACAGGCGGGGGGTTAACAGTTACCATAGGCGCAACGTTTGCCTTTTGCGGATTGAGGCTGCGGGTCGGGCTATTCTGGCTTGAGTTGCTTTGCATGATTATCCACTGCCTTCCAGCATCAAAATATTGGCGCGACCACCGGGGTTTTCATCTTCAATCCGCGCCTCTTTTTGGCGTGTCTCCACACGGCGTAAAACCTTGCCGAGATCAGTGATCCTATCGCCGCGTTCCTTAATCCGCAGCACATCATTACGCGCTTTGATCAGCCGTACCTCGGCATCGTCGCGTTCAATATGCGCCATTTCATCAGCGGTTTCGGCGGCGGAGAGGCGTTGCAAACAAACATCGCGCCAAATGCGGATCATCTCGCTTTCAGGTTTCCGTGCGAAATCAATGTTGGCATTTGCAGCATCATGCCTGCGTTGGATGAGCATCCTGCCAGCCGTTTCAAGTTCAGCCTCAGCCACTTCCAATGCCACAATCGCCTCAGTCAGCAACCGCTGAAGTCGGGTTTCGCGGATGTCAGTGACAAAGCCGAGCTGCTTGACTTGAAGCCTAGTCGCCATATTCACCGCCTATTGATCGTAAAACTGCGGTTGTGTTGGAGAGCAACGATGGCTCATTCTGGCCTTGGCGAAGGTAGCTATTGATCGCATCGCGGTTTTCGAGGGCATAATCGGCGAGGCTATCCTGCCCCTGTTGATATTCGCCGAGTTGCACCAAAAGCTCAATATCCTTGAGCTTGGCCATCATCGCACGGAATTTGGATGACGCGCGGACTTGCGCCGTTGGGGCCAAATGGCTGTGCAAGCGCGAAAGGCTATTGAGGACGTCGATTGCCGGATAATGGCCTTGTTCGCCAAGTTTGCGCGAAAGATGAATATGGCCGTCAAGGAGTGAACGAACCTCCTCACCAATCGGGTCACCCTCTTCCTCTTCAAGCAGCACCGTATAAACACCAGTGATCGCACCAACTGACGATGTGCCTGTGCGTTCAAACAATCGCGGTAATTCGGCAAAGACCGATGGTGGGAAGCCGCGTCGTACCGCAGGCTCGCCCGCCGCAAGACCAATTTCACGCAGCGCCCGGGCATAGCGGGTCACACTGTCCATCAGCAGCAGAACATGCTGCCCTTCTGCGCGTAATCCTTCGGCAAAAGCAGTCGCGACTTGTGCAGCGCGCACACGCTCCATTGCTGGACGATCCGAAGTTGCGACCACGACGAGTGAGCGTGCCAGCCCTTCCGGCCCAAGGACTTGCTCAACAAAATCACGCACTTCACGACCGCGTTCGCCGATCATGGCTATGACGATGGCGTCAGCCTTCGCTTGGCGCGCGAGCATCGCCATCAGGCTGCTCTTGCCGCCGCCAGCCGCTGCAAAAACGCCGATACGCTGGCCAACGCCAATCGTCATAAGACCGTCAATCGCACGGATTCCAGTTTCCAATATGGTATCAACCGGGCGACGGCTCATCGGATTGGGCGCATCGGCCTGGATCGAGCGTTCGGGCTGACGCCTGAACGGGCCGAGGCCGTCAATCGGTTGCATCCGCGCATCAACGACGCGGCCAAGCATATGCGTTCCGTAAGGGATGCAATCCTCTCCACTGCGCAGGATGACTTCGCTGCCGGTAGATAACCCGCGAATTTCACCAAGCGGGGTCAGGATTGCGTCATCTCCGCTCAGCCCAACAACCTCCGCCCAGAGCGAAAAATCACTGTCGGGGTCAACAATCTCTATGCTGTCGCCAATGCGTGCCTTGACACCTGATACACGCAAAGTCGTGCCAAGCGCACCAATCAGGCGGCCACGCTGTTCAAACATCGGCGCGCGGTCAAGCGCACGGATCAGTGAGATGCGGTCACCCTGCGCGCTCATGCCAATACCGGTTCTTGAGGCGCATGATTGACGCCCCACCGATCTCCAAGCGCGGCGATTTGCAGATCAAGCCCTGCAAGTATCCGGCCTGTTTTGGTTTGGAATACGCAATCAAGCGGGCCGAGCCCCTCCATCGCCTCCACTTTTACATGGGCAAGATGGGCAACATGCGCGGCAATTTGCGCATGCATTGCTGGCGCAACTTCGATTGTGAGCGCGCCACCATTGTCAATCCGAACAAGCGCTTGATTGACCAGCCGTTTGGCAACATCAATATCATCAAGCGAACCGATAATGGCCTTGGTCGCCGCAAGTGCCGCATCGGCAACATCGGCGCGCCGTTCCTCACAAACAGCTTCAAAACGTGCCGCCATATCTTCGATAAGCTTCGCAACCTGTTCCTGTGCCTCAGCATATCCCCGGGCCATGCCCTCTTGATATCCAGTTTCGGAGCTTCGCTTAGCTTGCGTCTCTGCGTCAGTGCGAAGCGCTGTAATTGCCTGAAGCAGCGAAACCGCGCTGGTAAATTCGGATCGCTCGCTTGCCTTGATCAGCGGTGTGGCCGCGCCAATCGCGGCGTGATCGCCTGTTTTGAAAATGTGGTAAGTCACGCGGGCTGTTCCATGGATGCAGTCTTTCGCGCAAAAACAAGCGCAGTCGCAATGTTTGACAATGCCTTCATTTTGGAGTCCCCGCTGGCTTCGCTGACGGTGGCAACCATTGTAATTGGTAGTGCTTGATTGAGCATTGCCCGCCCAACCGCATTTAATTGATCCGGAGTTGGCAGCTTCGTTTCAGTATCGGCGATGAGTTCGGTTGCGGGTATTGGCGCTTCACAGGCGAGGTCATAATTGCCCTCGCCAACGCATTCACAAATCGCCCGCAGTCGTGTTCCCGATAGTTCGCGGTCAATGACTGGGCGAAAATGGAGCAGCGCCGTGACTGCCGCAATATCGTCCACCATATCAGCGTCACATAATATCCAGTCAGGCAAGTTGACGAGGTCAGCAAGCGTCGGCATCGGCTTTGCATCATTCGCTATGCCAGTAAGACACGCAAAACGACTGCCCCGGCTTTCAGAAAATGATGCACCCAGCGCTGTTAGTCGACGCGCCAAATCGTGGGGTCTGCGCTCTTGTGCGACGCTCGACAGCATCAGTCTTTCTCACTGACAAGCGCTGACGACGGCGATTTGCGCGATCTGAAAAACAACCGCGCTGCAAAACCGATCAGCACTAGCGCAATCAAGATGACCACAAAGCGCAGGTTGAGGATGCTCGCAATGCTGACGTTGTTGCTGACAACGCGGGGCACCGAACGGCTCGGTGTCATGATCACGCTAACGCGGTCATAAGTCAGCCCTTCAACAGCGTTGGTTACCAGCGATTTGATCGCGCCGGTTTCGCTCTGCAAATTAAAGCCTGGACGGTATTTGACGAACACTGAGGCTGAGGCGGGCTTAACCTCTTTTGACAGCGGGTTAGGCTCTGGCATCGTCAAATGCACGCGCGCCTCAATAACACCGTCAATATCACGGATTGAGTGGCTAAGCTCTTGTGACATGCCATAATTAAGCCGGGCGCGTTCTTCTAAGGGGGATGACGCGAACCCTTCTTTTTTGAAGATTGAACCAAGCGTATCATAATCCTTGCGGGGAAATCCGTTTGATTTCAGCACCTCGACCGCACGGGCAAACTGATTTTGCGAAACCGTAACCTGCCATTGCTCTTTTTCACCGGGTGCTTTGTTCGCATCAATGCCTGCGTCGAGCAGCACCGCAACCATGTCATTGGCCTGCGCCTCGGACAGGTTGGTGTAGAGATTCTGGCTGCTACACGCGCTCAGTAATAGCAAAGGCGCAAACAGCATTAGGCATATGCGGACGAGGTTCATGAGCGTTAGCCTTGTTGACGGAACAGTTGCGACACGCCGTCAGAACTGCGGTTCGCAATGTTTGATGTCAGTTGCGCCTGAAACATGAATTCCTGACACTTCATCGTCAGTTGCACCATTTCACCAGGCGTCATTTGCCCACCTGAAGATTCAGCATTTGCCGCAAATTCAGAAACTGATTTGGCTTCTGTGTTGATATGATCAAGCGCGTTGAACAGACCTTTCATCGCTGGCGGCACCGTGCTCGATTGTGACGCGCCAGACACACCGTTGTGCTTCTGCATCGATTCCTTGAAGCGCACCTCAAGCTGCGCATTATTCTGTGATTGACCGAGCGTCGAAATGCCTGAGTTGCTGAGTGGAGAAAGCTCAACCATCCGGGTTGGGGGGAGTGCGGCCCCGCCTGATGAGGCTTGAGCCGCGATTGCACCGATTGTTTCAACAGCCATGATCAATCACCCCTTGCGTGCCATGGTTTCAAGTGCCTTCGAAATGCTATCAAGTGACGTGTGTGAGCTGTTGGCGAGGAAGCTCATGCGCTGCGCTTCGGCTGTGAGCAGTGTGATGGTCGAAGGGCGATCATCGCCAGCGTTAAGTTCGTTCGCCTTGATTTCAATTTTAGAAGCTTGGTTGTCGAGTGCTGTGCCCCAAGCACTGGCAAAGGCTTCAAACCAATTGGAGCCTGTGCGGCTGCCAAAACGCTGACCACTATTTGCGCTTGCTGCGAACAGGCTCAGATTATTGCTTGTGATTCCGTTATCCATGACGTCTTCCTTCCATTAAAACTCAGTTGAAATTCTGCTCTTCCTATTGCCTACATCACGAGTTCCTCGATCAGGCCTTGTCGTTCGAAGATGATGCGACCGCCGCCGATGCCCAATATTTTGTGGCCGGTTGGCACGACTGAGCCAACGAACCAGCGGGCCTGATCTTGCGTCACAATGTAGCCGGGATTGCCGTCAACATAGGTTGCAAGGCCGCTCCGTGATGTGCTGAAGAAATATTGCAGATCGCGGTCACCGCGTCGATTATCCATCTGATATTCGACGTTTTTAAGCGCGGGGAGGTCGCGTTTCAACAGCGCGGTCAGCTCAATTTGACGGTCTTGCGGGAGATATTCAGTCACAATCCGGATCGCGCCGCTTCGCCCAGGACGCGCCTCAGCATCAACCTTATTGTTGCGCAATATATCCGTTGCGGCAGCGGCAAGCGAGGCGGGCGTTGAGATATCAATTAGGGCACCGGGAAATTTGTCCGCCATTAACTTGCGCAGCCGCATGGCTTCGCTGTCACTGCTTACAGCGCCGCTGATGATCAGCGTTTCGCTTGCAACATCGCGCGTTACTTTCAGGCCAGTAAATCCGGTCGCTGAAAGCGTCGCTTTGACTGAGCGGGGGCTGTAAAGTTCACCGCGAATGGCATCAGTTATCGGCGCAATCGCCGCAAAGCCGAGCAGCAACACGCCGAGCAACGCCAAGAACCACATCCCGCTTGAGCGATTGGCGAAATGATCGCGCACGGGATAAAGCCGCGTTGAGATACGCTCGGCAAGCCCCGCCCGCTCGGGTTCTGCCGCGTGATCATCGGTATGTTGTACCGTGATCGACTGCCCAATGCGTTCTGCTTCCTCCCAGCGTTCCTCAACATCACCGCCGATTGCGACCGCAAATTCGCCGATTTGTAACGGAACATAGGGCGGCAGTATCGCCTCTTCATCAACGCCGATTGGACGGCCAAGCAGCGATATCTCACCCGATGTCACCCGCACCCGCGCCTGATCATCAGCAAGATCAAGCAATAGCGAAATGCCGCTTGTGCCTTGGCCGCGCAGCACAATGTCATTGTCGAGGCCGTGACCGACGCGCAGATATTTCCCGACGTGCAAAGGCCGTTCAGCCCCCGCAAGCCGCCCGTTCAGGACGCGCAACACCCATACAGTTGATTGTTTCACGACAAACGGTGCATTCATATCAGGCACCGCCTCCGCGCTGGCCGCGCTGCTTTGTCTTGACCTTCTTCAAGCCCTCAAGCTGTTCGAGAGGCACCGGAGTAATCGCCTGACCCGGCGTCGCCGCTACTGATCCTGACGCGCCCGTAGAGATAATGCGCGGGGTGATCAGTATAAGTCGTTCAAGATATTGCCCGCCCTTTTGACGCTTTTTGAACAGGTTGCCGGCGATGGGAATATCACCGAGGCCGGGCGTTTTCGATTTGAAATCAAATTCTGAATCGATGGTTATCCCGCCGATCAGCAGGCTTTCACCTTGCCTGATAATCGCTTCGGTATTGATGATTGAATTGCTTGTTCCGGGGATGCCGTCAACGACTGTCGCGTTGAGGCGGCCTTGCTCAACCACGACTTGAAGCTTGGTGCGTAATTCACCGCCATCAGCCAGAACTGAAGGGGTGACGCGAAGGACTGTGCCATAACGCACCTCAAACAGCCGGGCATCGCGTTCGCCCGAAACGCGCACATTGAACCGTTCCTGATTGTCAAAAACCGCTTCAATATTGTTAAGTGAAGTCAGGCGGGGTCGCGCGGTCACTTTAAGCACGCCCTGACGCTCAAGCGCATTGATCCGCACTTGGAACAGGCTGCCTGCGCCGCTCAAATAGCTCGCGGCAATGTCTGAACCAAGCGCGGTTCCCTGAACAGGATTACCGCCAAAAACGAGGCCAAGCTTGTTCGTCTGGAGATTAAAATCAATCCCCAGGTTTTTGAGGCGATTGGTATCAAGCTCAATAATCGTCGCTTCAATTTCAATCGTGCGCTGCTCAATATCCATGCCCGCAATCAGGCCTTCATAAGTGCCCATCGCTTCTGGCCGATCACGCACAATCACGGCATTATTGGCGGCATCAACGCTGATCCGTGGGCCATTGGTATCACGCGGAGCATTATTTTCCTGAGACGAATAATCGTCACGCCGATTATCTGACGCGCCGTAGCCATCAACATCTTCTAACTGGCGGCTACCACTGCCGCGCCGCACAAGATCACGGTTGCCGCTGGTTGATACGGTTTCGGAAGGGCGGCCGTCACCCATCTGCTCGCGCAATATGCTCGCAACTCCTGGCCGGCTTGTCTGCTGGCCACCATTTGAAATCAAAGTATCATCAGCGCGTGCATAGCGCAGATAAAACACCCTAATTTCATAGCGTGAACGCGCTGTGGCAGGCTGAATAATTTTCGAACGCAGCGGTAGTGACGATAGCCCGCCAGCACTTCCAACGGGCGGCAGTGATGCAAGCGGGGAAACGATACCTGTCACTGCTGGGGTGATCGGCGATGCTGCTATGATAGGCTGATTAAGTTTGGGGCCGGGGGCAAGCTGCGCCACCTGATCAATAAAGCTGGGTACGCCGGTTACGACGACGGCACCGCGCACAGTTTTAATAACATTATATTGATCGGGCAGATTCATCTGGTTGATCTGTCTGATGAGATCGGCGGGCTGCGCAGTTGGAATGGTGCGGCTAGACATTTCGGCGGCGGCATAAACCCGAACAACGCCGCCATCATAATAAGCGACGATGTTAAATGCCTGCGAAAGCTGCTGCCAGATTTGCGCAGGGCTGCCGCGCCAACTACCGTTGATTTTTCCAGTAACCGAAGAACTGATTTTTGCTCTCAAGTTTGTTTTTCCGAAGAAGTCGGTCAGAAATACTGCGACATTTTGATCACGTGCTGCAATCGCGATTTCGGCCTGTGCAAAGGACGGCATTGCGGCATATGCTGGCGTACTGAGGAATACCGCGACTGCGGTTAGCGAGGAAGCGCCAATCAGCTTCAAAAAATTGGTCATGAGTTGTGCGACTCCTGCATTGAAATAGACGTCAGACTTTCGGGGGCTAGATTTAGCTCACCCACAATGTCGAGCGGTACGTTTGGATTAAGCTCGTTGAAGGACATGACGGGGACATCGAATAGCTCGGCTGCGATCAGCATCCGTAGCGGTCGACGCAGATCCTGCGCGGTCAGGATTGCGCGCGCTCCAGTGAGTTGGACTTCATTGCGCAACAGCGCGACAAGATCGTTCATCTGACGCGGATTGATCGCCATCCGCATCTGGCCATCAACCGGGGTTAGAGTTTCGCGAATGGCACGCTCAAGCGCGTTCCCAACCATAACTACGCGCAGCCGCCCGTCATCACATAGCGGCGTGACCAGATGCCGACGCATCGCAATCCGCGTGCGCTCGGCAATCGGGAAGGACTCGCGCTCCATCTGGCCAATTTCACCAATGGCTTCAATCGCATCGCGGATATTGCGCAGTGGCACTTGCTCTTCGGCAAGCAAGCGCAATACTTCGGCAATTTTGCCCGTTGGTACTGCCCGCACGGCTTCTTTCACAACTTCAGGATAATGTTCGCCGAGCCGGTTGAGCAGATCAGTAACTTCCTGAAGGCCAAGGAACAGGGTGATATTCCGCCGGAGCAATTCATGAACCACATGCGCAATCTGTGCGCCCGCGTCGCCATCATCAAGCAAACCTGATCCCAGCGGCGCATCATACGCGGAAAGCATCCATCCGCGATTGGGAAGGTCTTCCTCCAACGCCATGACAAGACGTACAGAGGGAATCGCGATGCCGCTTTGCGTCTGCAATACCTCGACACATTTTTGTATCGTTGAAGACAGTGCATCGAATTCGGGCTTGCTCAGATTTTTCAGCGATACCGACAGCAGCAACGGATCAATCGGACGAAGCGGGGTTGATTTGAGCATGATCTCTTCAGGCACAGCGTCCTGACGTCCGCTCGCTTGGTCATAACGGCCGCGAATCCACTTGCCAGCAAGTGGATGGCTGTACGCGCCGCCGAAAATCATTGCCGCACCAATTGAGAAAAACACCAATGTCGGGAACCCAGGAATGAGCCCCATCGCCAGCGCAAGGCCGCCGCTGATCAACAATACATGTGGCTTGTTTGTGATCTGCTTGGCAATCGCGGGGCCAAGATCAGCGTCTTTTTCCTCATCAGTCGTGCGGGTGACGAGCAGCCCTGCGGCCATTGCCGAAAACAACGCCGGGATCTGCGCAACCAAACCATCACCAATCGTCAGAATCGAAAATGTCGCCATCGAGGTGCTGGCATCCATGCCGTGCCAAAACATCCCGACTGCAAAACCGCCAAGCAAATTCACTATGACAATGATGATCGACGCAATCGCATCGCCTTTGACAAACTTCATCGCGCCATCAAGACTGCCGTGAAGCTTGCTTTCCATCTCAAGCGTCCGGCGTTTTACGCGCGCTTCATCCTTGTCGAGAAGGCCTGAGCGCAAATCGCTATCGATCGAAAGCTGCTTTCCCGGCATCGCATCAAGGCTAAAACGCGCGGCCACTTCGGCAACGCGTTCGGCACCCTTTGAAATCACAATGAACTGAACCACGGTGATGATCAAAAACACCACCAAGCCGACGACAAGATTGCCGCCCGCCACCATTTCGCCAAACTGCTTGACGATATGCCCGCCATCAACTTCGGTCAGGATCATCCGGGTTGTGGCGATGCTGATAGAAAGGCGGAACAAGGTCGTGAGCAGCAAAACGCTTGGAAAAGTCGAAAAATCGAGCGGCTTTGCAACATAAAGCACACTCAGCAGAAGCAATATTCCAAACGAAATATTCATCGCGATCAGGACGTCGAGCATAATCGGCGGCATCGGCAGGATCATCATCATGATCACCGCCATAATCGCGCCGACAAGCCCAATATCCGCAAAACGGATGTTGGCGGCCCTCACGCCTGAAAGGAAGGTTAGTCCGCTCAACGGCCTGCCCCTGGGCCTGCTGCGTCAGTCACCAGTCGGTCATAGTGTGCTAACACGCGCTTCACATAATTCTGCGTTTCGGTGTACGGTGGAATACGGTTGCCATATTTCTGCACAGCGCCTTCGCCTGCATTATATGCCGCAAGAACAAGCTGAAAATTGCCGCTATATTTATAATAAAGTTTTTTGAGCAGGCGCGCGCCTGCGTCAACATTGCTTTCGGGTACGACAAGATCGGGTGTCGCCACGCCTAGTGACGCCCCCGTCGCGGGC
>JAYTMV010000333.1:0-2086 GCA_043728175.1 Sphingomonadales bacterium | reverse complement strand
CCCAAAGCCATTGATTTCGCTCCGGGCGATCCGCAGCCCATTTTGCGTAAGGCCGTAGAGCGCCCCTGCGATCGGCTTGCGAAGCGTAAGGATGAGCATCGCAAGGTGCAGCACCATATTAAGGAGCGGATATAATAGTAGCACTGGGTTAGCAAAGCCGTCAGCACTGACAGTCACAAGCGCAAGCATCGCATAAGCCGCCGTCCAGACAATCCACGGCCCCGGCAATTCGCGTTCAGGGCTCTGCCACGTTGAGCGCAGGATCGGCACAAAACACACAATCGCACTTAAATTGGTGACAATCAGGAACGGCACAACGAAGCGCTGCGCATCGCCAAGGCCAAGCGCAAAGACCATGTAAAACACCGTCAGCCAGATATCAGTCCAAAATGCGCGTGCCTCAAAACGGTCGATTGGCTCAGTTGCGCCAGCCCGCAGGCACATCAGCGCAACCACAACCCCAAGTGCAGCACAGGTGAAGGGAAGTGCTAGCAATGCCAGACTTGCGCCACTTTTCCATTCGAGAAAGGCCAACAGAGAGGTGCCATAAGCAAACATGAAAAAGCTTGCGGCATTTGGCTTGATCGCATCACGACGGAAATTGCGGATATAAATGGCATATCCTGCCATTTGCAGCACGGCCGCAATTAGGCCGAGCGAATCCATCTGACTAATCGTCATACCCCGTTTAACACTTTACTTTGCGATCCAATTTATTTGGCTCTTATGCTCTTTTGAATAAACTTTTTATTAAGCAATTTCAACAGGATAAAACGGCAAATTATGATCATAGTTTAACCATAAACCTTTTGCGCTCTATCAACCACTTAGCCCAAAGAAGGCGGCGCTGGCGGCATAAAAATATTAACGTTTTTCGTGCAAAGAGATTTGAACTTTTGGGTGGTGATCGGGTGGCAATCAACAATTTGAGACGTGATCAATTAGGGATGCAACGATTGATTGCCCCGATGTCAGCCGTGCTCGCAGGATTGGCGGCATTGCTGCTCGTCCTGTTGTTTTATTCGGCCAACAGTATGAACCAATCGGCCAGCCAAGCGCAAAGGGCTCTCATCAATAACGCGCTTAGTCTGCGGCTTGTCCAATCCCTCAGCGAATTACGCAGTGTGGCTTGGTGGGATGAAATGGTTGTCAAATCGCGCGGCAGCGGACTGGACGCTGAATGGCTTGATGTTGAAGTCGGTGTATTTGTAACGACCTCTTACAAGCATGATCGCATACTCGTGCTTGATGCGCTAAATCGACCAATTTATGGTTTTGGTGCTGACGAACGGCTTGACCAAGCCACACAAGAACAATTCGCACGATTAGTGCTTCCACTTGCAGCGCAGATTCGCGGCGGGAAAAACATATCTCCGCGTATAACTGACGCAAGTTTCACCGAAAATATGGCCGAAGATAGCGCTATTACCGACCGCAGTTATGGTCGCGGCGCCGCCGCAATTCTTTCAAATGAAGGACGTCCAGTTTTTGCAGCGGCGATGGAAATTACACCCTCGCTTGAAAAAGCGCTCGGATCAAAACGGCCCCATATTTTGGTTTCTATAACTGATGTCAACGCGGGTGTGCTGAAAGACATCGGTCGCAGCGTTTTGATCCGCGATCTAAAATATGGTGCGCTTGGAGCCCTCTCCGCAGATACATTCCCGATGCGCAGTGATGACGGCAAATCAATGGGATCACTCACTTGGACGCCCAAGCAGCCCGGCAGCAAATTGATCAGCGATCTGCTTCCGGCGATATTGATTGTTTTGATTGCAGCAATGGCCTCAATCGCCGCCTTGTTCAAACGCCTCACTGGGTCAACGCGGGAGCTTGCAAGGCGCGAAATCGAGGCACAATATCTTGCGAACCACGATGCACTAACCGGTCTTCCGAACCGTCGTATGCTTGCTACACGACTTGAGGAGTTACGCAGTGCGCATGATGCGACGCGCACTTCGGTCTCCGTCGCCTGCATTGATCTTGATAGATTTAAGGATATCAACGACACGCTTGGCCATCAAGCCGGCGATGAGCTAATCAAGGCTGTGGCGCGACGCATCGAGAGCCGCACTTTGCCCGGCGA
>JAYTMV010000332.1:0-5982 GCA_043728175.1 Sphingomonadales bacterium | reverse complement strand
TTTCGATTTTTATGTTGCGTGCGCCCACAGGCAGGACTGTTCCCAAGTGGAGCCCGACCGTTGAAAGCAGTAGCTTTATACTGCTGTTAGCGTTGATTTTTGTAGCTCCCGTTGCGGGCCTTGTCGTCGTCGTGTGTCATGGTCTAGCAGCTCAAATTGCAGATCGCTTTTTTCCGCAGTTAAATTTATCACGACCTTAACCATGATCGCGCTAATGCAGAACTATGCAGATGTGCGCCCTCAAAAGATCGGAACGCGCGTGACGAACTCTGTCGCGACGCAGACGGTGTACGGCACGGTTGACGCCCAGGGTCGGCTCGTGGCTGCTGATCATCCTTTGCTCCTGCTCCACCGCAGGGCAGGCGGCAAAGATGGCGGCGCGCTCGCAATTCCGCAGGTGGCTGCGCTTGCTCGGCTATCACAATCGCTCGGCGTGCAGGTTTCGCGCACAGTGATCGCGGCGGACGGCGATGTTGACGTTGATCTCACGGTACAAGCGCGACCCGACGGTGACATGATCCATCTCACAATTAACGGCTGGCGACAGCGCATGGAGCCTTTGGCAAATCCCGCCATGCGCGCCGAACGGGCGCAGTATTACGCTAAGATTGGAAATGAAGGCGCTTGGGAGTGCGACGAATTCCTGCGGCTTTCCGAACTTCCGTTACCGCTGGCAAAGCTAACTAAAATCCCCGCCGACCAGATGCGTGAGCAGTCGTTGACGCGGATATTTCGTTTGGTAGAGGATGATGCGGAGGATTTGCCGCTTGTCGCCGCACTTGCCGAGCGCGCCGCATTTGCAGGGCAGCTTGTTGAACTGCGATCAAATCCTGATGTTCGGCTGTGGCTTAGCGGCGAACCAAAAATTCAGAATAGCGGTCGTTTTCTGGGCTATGTCGGAGGGTACGCCTTTGTTGATCAGACCCACGCCGCACGACAATCGCACGAACCACCCTTCGCGGAGCAGCTTGACTCAGCGCTGCGACAGCCAATCGCGCGGATCATTGCCAATGCTGACCAAATCAGCGCGCGCAGCAACGGCCCAATTCGTCAAGATTATGCAAGTTATGCAACCGACATATCAGCAGCGGGTCGTCATTTGCTCGGGCTGATTGATGATATTTCGGATATGCAGGCGGTTGAGCAGCAGGATTTCCGCGCTAGTGCCGAAAATGTTGATTTGGCAGACATTGCTCGCCGCGCGGCTGGCTTGCTCAAGGTGCGCGCGGCTGATCAGTCGGTACGGATTGATGCGCCACCGATTGATGAAGCGATTGAAGCCAAAGGGGATTTTCGGCGTGTGCTTCAGGTTATCGTCAATTTGCTCAGCAACGCGGTGCGATATTCGCCGCGCGGATCGAGCGTGTGGATTCGAACCGAGATTGAAGGCGATCTTGCCGCCGTGATTGTTGCTGATCAGGGCAAAGGTATCGCCATGAGCGATCAAGCACGGATATTCGAAAAATTTGAGCGGCTTGATCCAAATGAGCCCGGCGGCACTGGGCTTGGGCTTTATATCTCACGGCGTTTGGCGCGTGCGATGGGCGGCGATATCAACGTTGATAGCGCACCGGGGCAGGGTAGCCGCTTTGTGCTGACCCTGCCGCTGGCTTAACCGTCAGCGTTTGTTGACGGGAACATAATCACGCTGTGCGGGCCCGGTATAAAGCTGACGCGGGCGGCCGATTTTCTGTTCTGGGTCAGAAATCATTTCATTCCACTGTGCAACCCAACCGACAGTGCGGGCGAGCGCGAAGAGGACGGTGAACATCGTCGTCGGGAAGCCAATCGCCGAAAGGATAACACCCGAATAGAAATCGACGTTGGGGAAAAGTTTCTTATCAATGAAATATTGGTCGTTGAGCGCCATGTGCTCCAACTGACGCGCAACCTCAAAGATTGGATCACTACGGCCTAGCTTATCAAGCACTTCTGCAGCAGTCTTCTGCATCACGGTGGCGCGGGGGTCATAATTTTTATACACGCGGTGACCAAAGCCCATTAGGCGGAACGGATCATCCTTATTTTTGGCGCGTGCGATATATTCCGGAATCCGGTCAGGCGTGCCGATTTCACGGAGCATGTTGAGCGCAGCCTCATTCGCGCCGCCGTGTGCCGGCCCCCAAAGGCAGGCAATGCCAGCCGCAATACACGCAAATGGGTTCGCGCCCGATGAACCGGCGAGCCGGACGGTCGAAGTAGAGGCATTTTGTTCATGATCGGCATGGAGGATGAAAATCTGATCCATCGCCTTTTCAATGAGCGGATCAACAACATATTCTTCGGCGGGCACACCAAAGGTCATCCGCAGAAAGTTTCCGGCATAACTCAGGTCATTCTTAGGATAAACGAAGGGCTGACCAAGCGAATATTTATACGCTGCCGCCGCGATCGTCGGCATTTTCGCGATCAGGCGGTGCGATGCGACCATGCGCTGATAGGGATCAGTGATATCAGTCGAATCGTGATAGAAAGCCGAAAGCGCACCAACAACGCCGCACATGATCGCCATTGGATGCGCATCACGGCGGAAACCCCGATAAAATTGCATAAGCTGTTCATGCAACATCGTGTGGCGCGTGATGGTGTGCGTGAATTTATCAAGCGTCGCTTTGTCGGGCAACTCGCCGTTGAGCAGCAAGTAGGAAACCTCCATAAAGCTCGACTGTTCGGTCAATTGGCCAATTGGGTAACCACGGTGGAGCAGAATGCCTTCATCGCCGTCAATATACGTTAGCGCTGAGTCGCAGCTTGCGGTTGATGTGAAACCCGGATCAAAGGTGAAAGCGCCGGTTTGGGCATAAAGCTTGCGGATATCGATAACATCTGGGCCCACGCTTCCTGTGCGGATTGGGCATTCGACGGTTTTGCCGTCAACGGTGATTGTAGCGATTGAGTTCCCCATCTGTATTCCTTCCCTGTTGAAGCAGCTCGGACTAGCGAGCAATGCTTATTACATCATTTATACGCGCCAAAGACTCATCGCGTCCAAGCAAAATCAGCACGTCAAAAATTCCCGGTGAGGTCGTGCGCCCAGTAAGCGCCGCACGCAGCGGCTGGGCAACCTTACCAAGGCCAATTCCGGCATCTTCTGCTACCCGTCGCACCGCATTCTCAAGTGCAGTTGCTTCCCACTCCATGCAACTCGCAAGCGCGCCCGAAACAGACTCAAGCAACACCGTACCATTACTGTCTAGCAGAGCTTTTGCACCCTCGTCGAGAGGCAGAGGGCGCGCTTCAAACAGGAATAACGCCCCTTCGGCGAGCGATAGCGTCGATTTGGCACGAACCTTAAGAAATGGCATTGCTTGGGTCAGCAATTCTTGCCCTTTGTCACCCAAAGTTTTGCTGAGTTGAGACTCTACCATCGGCGCTACAATCGCGGCCAATCGCGCATCATCGGCGTCCCGAATATAATGGCCATTGATATTCTCAAGCTTCTTAAAATCCATCCGTGCAGGCGCGCGCCCGACATGATCAACGTCAAACCATTCGACCGCCTGTTCGCGGCTGAAAATCTCATCATCGCCGTGGCCCCAGCCAAGCCGGGTTAGATAATTGGACAGTGCATCTGGCAAATAGCCAAATTCATCACGGTACGCCTCAACCCCGAGAGCGCCGTGGCGCTTGGAAAGCTTCGCGCCGTCTGGGCCGTGGATAAGAGGAACATGGGCATAAATTGGTTCTGGCCAGCCCATCGCACGGATCAGCGCAAGTTGGCGGAAGGCATTGTTCAGATGATCATCGCCCCGGATCAGATGCGTTACCCCCATATCATGATCATCAACGATGACCGAAAGCATATAGGTCGGCGAGCCATCCGAACGGAGTAGGATGAAATCATCAAGTTCAGCATTATTCACGGTGACTTCGCCTTGAACGCGGTCATGGATTGTCACTGCGCCGGTTTGCGGGGCGCGAAACCGCACAACATGGGGTACGCCCGCAGGTGCATCGGATGGATCGCGGTCACGCCAGCGGCCATCGTAACGCAGCGGGAGCTTTTTCTCGCGTTGCTCCGCGCGCATCACTTCAAGCTCTTCAGATGTTGTATAGCAGCGATAGGCATGGCCAGACTCTAGCAGTTGATACGCAACCTCAGCGTGACGCTTGGCACCTTCGGTTTGATAGACAACCGGCCCGTCCCAATCGAGACCAAGCCACTGCAAGCCGCTGATGATGGCGTCTTTGGCCTCCTGGCTTGACCGCGCAACATCAGTGTCTTCGATCCGCAGCAGGAATTTGCCTCCAGTATGGCGGGCATAGAGCCAGTTAAAAATCGCCGTCCGCGCTCCGCCGATGTGGAGGAAGCCGGTGGGGGAAGGGGCAAATCGGGTGACGACCTGTTTATTATCTTTACTTGCGTGCAACGCAAAACACTCCAAAACCATAACAATGAGCGCTGCCCCTAGCATGACGATTGCGAGGCTTCAAACCGGGGCATCATCAATAACGTCGAGAATCGAGGATTGGCTTGATGCTGAGCGTGATCAGATCGCGCTTTGGCTGCCAGTCGCGCTGGGAAGCGGCATTGCGCTCTGGTTTGTTCTGGCGGATCAGCGGGCGTGGATTGCAGTGATGGTTGGCGCGTGCGCCGCGAGTTTGGTGGGGTTTGCGATAGGGAAGGCGCGGAGACTTGGCGCATTCTTGTTGGTTGGCGGGCTGTGTGTCGCGTTTGGGTGCGCGCTGGCATGGTGGCGCGCTGAATATGTTGCAGCACCCCGGCTCGCCCGGCCTGCGGTTGAAACCTTTGAAGCACAGGTGACGCGTATCGAAAATCAGCGTGCGAAATTGCAGTCGCGCGTGTGGATGAATCCGTCGCAGATCAGCAAACTGCCCCCGTTGATCCGTGTTACGATCAAAGATCAGGATATGGTCGCTGGCTTGGTGGTGGGTGACACTATTCGTTTGCGCGCGCGATTGGTGCCGCCGCCGGGTGCGCCCGTTCCGGGGGGGTATGATTTTTCGCGCACCGCTTGGTTCCTCGGGCTTGGTGCAAGCGGCAGCGCGATTGGGCCTGTGTTAAGGCTATCGCCGCCGCAGCCCGAGGGCAACGGGCTACGTACCAGGCTGTCAGTGCATGTCCGCAGCCAGATTGAGGGCAGTGCAGGGGGGATTGCAGCGGCGTTTGCATCGGGCGATCGCGGCGGCATCGCGCCCGAAGATGAAGAGGCAATGCGCGCCAGCGGGCTGACCCATTTGCTCTCGATCAGCGGGCTGCATATCACCGCCGTCGTTGCGGCAGTGCTGGTTATGACGCTTAGGTTGCTTGCGCTTAGTCCGTGGCTGGCGCTGCGTTGGCCGTTACCCTTGATTGCGGCGGGTGCTGGCGCGCTTGCCGGGATTGGCTATACTGCACTGACAGGTGCTGAGGTGCCGACGATCCGGTCATGCGTAGCAGCGGTGCTTGTCCTCATCGGCATAGCAATCGGGCGCGAGGCGATGACATTGCGGCTGGTTGCGACTGGGGCAATCATCATTTTGCTCCTCTGGCCCGAAGCCCTTATGGGGCCAAGCTTTCAGCTTAGCTTTGCCGCGATTACAGTGATTGTCGCGCTGCACGAAAGTCGCTCCGTCCGCGCGATGACAATGCGGCGTGATGAAGATTTTGGTCGGCGATTGGCACGCGGAATGCTCTCATTGCTGATAACGGGCATCGCGGTTGAACTGGCGCTAGCGCCGATTGCGCTGTTTCATTT
The DNA here is from genome assembly GCA_043728175.1 of Sphingomonadales bacterium. Classification (GTDB taxonomy): domain Bacteria; phylum Pseudomonadota; class Alphaproteobacteria; order Sphingomonadales; family Sphingomonadaceae; genus Aquisediminimonas. The sequence goes on along the minus strand of JAYTMV010000332.1, from coordinate 283 downwards.
TCACAAATCGGGGGTTTACGGCGCGCTGGCAAATATCATCGCCATTCCGCTGACGACGTTTGTGACGATGCCGCTTGAGGCGTTGGCGCTGCTGTTTGATCTCGTAGGGCTTGGTGCGCCGTTTTGGTGGCTGACAGGACTTTCGCTTGATGTGCTGCTTTGGCTGGCCCGCGTTGTGGCAGCCGCTCCAGGCGCGGTTGCCGTCGTTCCTGAAGTGCCGCTCGGCAGCATCACGCTTATCATTGGTGGTGGGCTGTGGCTGCTGCTCTGGAAAACCAAAGTG
>JAYTMV010000331.1:0-2943 GCA_043728175.1 Sphingomonadales bacterium | reverse complement strand
ATCGCTTTGAGGCGGCGGGTATCATGATCGAAATAAACCGCTTCCCAACTGTTATAATGCACCGGGCGGGGGCGATTACGCACCGACGGCCGGAGCAGGCAGGTGCGAACGTGCGTGTGGAACTGACGGCTAAGCGCTGAAAGGCCACTGGCGCTATACCCCGCAATGATCGGCGGGCTGACAAAACGCTCTCCCGCAGCCAATTGCACTTCGCCGGGAAAGAGTAAGCTGCCGAGCGAGGCAAAAACGCGGCCATCGCTGATGCTATCAACGCGGATGCTATGATTGCCACTCCATGCAAGGTGGAGTGCATAAGCCTCCCCGCTTTGTTCACGCGTATCGCCTGCGCACAGGATGATCGCAGGGAAGCTGTCATGCGACGTCCGCCCGCGTTTGTTTTCGCGCAAATAGGTTCCGGAAAAACGCGTCAGGCGCTCGCGGCGAAATTCATCTGCCCAGCGGCCCGAAAATCCAATGATGTCAGACATGCTTTGCGGGATGGGGAGGCACGCAGTGGCCATGGCGTCAAGCGTGAGCGGCCCGTTGCCATTATTGGTCAAGGTGCTGCTGATTTGCAAAAGCCCCGTCTTGGGATCGCATTCTATCCGGTATTCAAGCCCGATCTGCGTGCGCGGATCGCTTGCGCTAATTGTAGCGGCCTCGTCAGTGGCGTCTGCCTGATCGACTACGAAGCGACTGCCCCAATCCTGACCGTTCCGGTGTGCACTCAGGCCACTTGGCCCCATCAAGCCGATGCCGGGTTCAAGCGCGAGCGACGGAACAACATTCACAGTTTCATTGCCGTGCGCGCCCTGCCGCATTGACAGCGCATTGATATCGGCAAAGCTGACGCTGTCTGACAAGCGCTTGCCCCAATAGACAAAGCGCGGCGGTTCGCCTTTCGCACAGGCGATCATCAACGTCATTTCACCGGCATTGAAACGGATATGGTTCATACTGACTCTTTCGGTCGCGTGATGGCACTTGGCGTGCCGGGATTCGATACTTGCGTTTTGGCAAAAGGAAAGTAGCTGTCATCGATAAAGCCTGTTGATGATATTTTTCAAAGAAAATGGGTCGCATCCGGAGAGGGAGTGCAAATATGTTTCAAGAGGGCGGTTCCGCGCTGCAGATCGCGATATTTTTCGGGCTGACGGGCCTGATCGCACTCATGACTTATTTGAAAGTGCACGGCAAAGGGGCTGGCCGCGAAAGCAATTCTAAGGAAGTGTTTCTCGCAGGTGGCGGGTTAAGCTGGCTGTTTGTTGCGGGCTCAATCACGCTCACCAATCTTTCGACTGAACAGCTTGTCGGGATGAACGGTAATCAAATGCTGCTGCTCGCCTGGTGGGAGTTGTCAGGTTTTGTCGGGCTGCTGATTTTGGCGTTCGTGTTCGTGCCGATTTATTACCGCAACAAGTGCACCACAGTCACTGAATTGCTTGAGCGGCGCTATAAGGGCGGCAGCATCCGCACGGTGATTTCCGCGATGTTCCTGCTCGGCAATATCCTGATCTACCTGCCTGCTGCGCTCTATAGCGGCAGCCTGTTTTTGCAGTCGCTGTTCGGCACTGAGTATTCGCTGCTGGTCTATGCCGCGCCAATGGCGATTATCGCGGCGGCGTATACGATTACCGGCGGTCTGCGCGCGGTGGCGGTGATGGATACCTATTCTGGGATTGGCTTGCTCGGCATCGCGTTGCTGGTAGTTTTTCTCGCACTCGCGGCGGTGAATTTTGATATTTTCACGGGCGTCCCAGAATTTCGCACAAGCATGATTGGCGCAATCGATTCGCCTATCCCGTTCCACACGCTGTTCACGGGCATGATCTTCATCCAGATTTTCTACTGGTCAACCAACCAGAATATCACGCAGAAGGCGATGGCCGCACCCAATGTGAAGGAAGCGCAAAAGGGCGTGTTTGCTGCCGCTGCTGTGCGCGTGCTGGTGATCCCAGCGATTGTTGTAATCCCCGGCGTCGTGGCGTTTAAGCTGTTTGGCGACGTGAATGACGAGGCTTACGGAAAACTCGTGGCGCAGGTCTTGCCCAGTTGGATGTCGGGCGCGTTTGCGGCGATGATGGCGGCGGCGGTTATCGCGCACACCAGCGCAATTTTGAACAGCAGCGTCGCGCTCTATTCGCTGGATTTCCATGAAAAGTTCATCGCGCCAATTGCCAAGCCGTGGCGGATCGCGGCGATTGCCTCAGTCATCCTCACGATCACGTCAATCCTGATGGTGCCAGTGTTCCAGAACGCGGAGAGCATCATCAACCTGTTGCAGCAACTCAATGGACTCTTCTCAATGCCGATTCTGTCGGCCTTCATCGCTGGCTTGCTGTTCCGCAACGTTGATGCGCGCGCGGCGATTGGCGGTCTGGTGTGGGGCTTGGGCAGTTATGCCGTCCATAATTTCATCCTGTATGTGCCGAAAGAGGCCTTTGGCGGGCAAACCTATTATCAGCATTGGGGGCTGCCGTGGCTTCATTATATCGACGTGATGGTGATTGTACTGGTGACGTCGGTTGTCGTAGCGTTGATCATCAATCGGCTGGTCTTTGGCAACCGCGCAACCTTCATCTTCAGCAGTGAAGGACGCACAATGCGCCGCGCCGAAAACGCTGCGCTTGACGCGGCGGAGGCGCGCGCATGACGATCCTGGTCATTGACGAAGGCACAACCTCAACACGGGCAATGCTGTTTGCTTCCGACGGAAAAGCGCTCGGCAGCGCGCAGGAACCGCTGACCCAGCATTACCCAGCACCCGGTCTGGTCGAACATGACGCGTCAGAGATTTGGACAAAGACACTCGCCTGCGCGCGGGCGATGGTGGCGAAGGCAGGTGGCGCAGATCGGATCACCGCGATTGGCATCACTAATCAGCGCGAGACGATTGTTTTTTGGGATCGCCGCACAGGCGAACCGCTGGCCCCCGCCATCGTT
>JAYTMV010000330.1:0-1668 GCA_043728175.1 Sphingomonadales bacterium | reverse complement strand
GGGAGGTTGCAGCTTTGCCGTTCTCGCCTTTTCAGTCTGATGAACCGCATTAAGCCGTTCGTCGAGTGACGCCAGCCTCGGGTCTTCAACACCGTCGGGGGCCTGTTCAGGATCATTCGTCATCATGATGATAGCCCTTAACTGAAAGCTTCAGGAAAACCATGCACGAAAACGGGCAACCCCGCCAAGGCAACGGCGCTTTAGAAAACGGGGCGCGCCAAGTCAACCGCTATGGTGCGGTGCGGCAAACCGAAGTTGGCGAAGGGTGCGCGCATCGTGAAAATGTAAGGACAACAACGGCGGGATTATCGGCCCAGCGCTCGCCCTCGGTGCCCCGGATCGCGTCCCAATGTTTGCGGTATCGATCAATGGGAGACTCCCAAAAGCGTAGCCCCGAAGCATAGCCCTCTGAGATTGCATCATTTTTAGTCATAAATTGAAGCGACTCAATTCGCAGATCGTCGACCGTGAGCGCGATCCGTGAGGCCCAACGCGGCATGTGCACCGCCTGAAACCATTTAATTCGGCCAAAGCTATTATCGGGCACTGCGCCCGCCTCTCCGCGACCACCCCGGTACTGCCGCCAGCCATCACGCATGACAGCGCAATCGGCGGTTGCAAGCGGCGCTGGTTCGGGGCGTCTGCCAATCGCCTCTGGCCGTCCAAGCGGCGCAAACGCTTCTTGCACCCAAAGCAGGTCGCCTGACTTAATCATGCTTAGCGGTGAGGTCGCAAGCCGCCGCACCTGGGTTTTGCGCCCCAACAGAATGAGCGCAATGTCTTCAGCCGGAAAAATAATCGGGTGCTGGATTGCCTCAACTCACGCAGTAGCCCGGCAAGCTGATCGCTTCGCCCGCTTTGCGCACGCGCCAGACGCCGTCGGGCATCAGATAGGCACGACCAGCGGGCACACGTTTGGCGAGCGTTTCGCAGCCAGTGGCAGCGGCAACATCTTTAATCGTCACACCGCGTTGTTCAGCAAGGCCCGTATAAGCCGCGCGACGCTTGATATTAAGCGCGTCAACTTCGGCGCGCAGGGCAGAGGTTGATGGCCCGCGAATCCCGAGATAGCCGTCGGCTTGCTCGCCCACTTGACCTTCGGACAAAGCCACAGTGATCAGCGATGCACTTTGCGCGACGGCGTAGGTCGCGGCACCAGCGAGCGTCAGGCCAGCGGCGATAAGGGCGGCAATCTTTGCATTACGTGTCATTGCGGAAACAACTCCGGGTTCGATGTGATGAGGTCTTGCGCATCCTTTTGGAGGCGCACGATAACCTCTTGCTTAACATTGATGTTAAGGTTGATCTCAATCGGCTTTTCGGGCGCTGCGACTTGAACGCATCCTGCCAGCAGTGCTGCGGTGGCAGCGGTCAGCAGGGGTGCGACTCTCATCATAGCCCGACGCCTCGCATCAGATCGCGCTCGCGTCAATATTAGGAGTGTCATCGCACAGTCTCGCTTTCTTTTGTCTGAACGGGTGGAGAGGGTGGAGGCGGTGGAGACACAGTCTGCATCCCGCGCGGAATGAAAATGCTCGGATCATTGAACGAACGCACCATTGAAAAAAGCCCGCGAAACGGCGCTTTAATCGTGATGTTGAAGAGGAACGGGATCTCGTTGAACTGCTTCAGAAAGAAATTCTTGGTCTGCGCCAGCGGAAGCTGATT
>JAYTMV010000329.1:0-8680 GCA_043728175.1 Sphingomonadales bacterium | reverse complement strand
GCGCAGCATGTCTCACAATCGCGCCGATGGACGAAACACCCTCAAACTGGTAATTGCGGCACATGGCTGACTATGTCTTTGATCGCCCGCCACCGGGTGCCGCATCTGATTGGACAATCCCGCAGGATTGGGGACGCTTTACTCAGGCCGAACATGATATGTGGGATCGGCTGTTTGCGCGCCAATCGGCGATGCTTCCGGGAAGGGCGGCAAGCGCGTTCCTGAAAGGTATCGAGGTTCTCAAGCTTACCAAGCCGGGCATTCCCGATTATGCAGAACTCAACGAACGATTGATGGCGGCAACAGGGTGGCAAGTTGTGGCGGTGCCAGGGTTAGTTCCCGATGAGGTGTTCTTCGATCATCTCGCCAACCGCCGCTTCGTTGCTGGCAACTTTATCCGGCGGCCCGATCAGTTGGACTATCTTCAAGAGCCTGACGTGTTCCATGATGTCTTCGGCCATGTTCCGATGCTCGCTGACCCAGTGTTTGCCGATTATATGCAGGCTTACGGGCGCGGCGGGCTGCGCTCGCTTGGTTTTGGTGCGCTGAACAAGCTGGCGCGGCTCTATTGGTACACGGTCGAGTTTGGCCTGATCCAAGAGGCCGAGGGCTTGCGCATTTACGGCGCCGGAATTGTCTCAAGCTACGGTGAGAGCATTTTCGCGCTTGATGATCCAAGCCCCAACCGGATTGGTTTTGACCTCACCCGCGTGATGCGTACCGAATACCGGATTGACGATTATCAGCAGAATTATTTCGTGATCCCCTCGCTTGATCATTTGCTCAAGGTGACGATCGAAACTGATTTCGCCCCGCTTTACGACGCGCTCGAAAGGCTGCCTGATATCGCCATCGGTGATATTGTTGAGGGTGACGATGTGATTACGCGCGGGACGCAGGACTATGCGCGCGGCAAAATCGCCGCCTGATCGCTCACCAAGTCCCGAAGTCGCCCTCGGCTTGAGACGTCCGCCCGCTTGTCCGCACTGGGCGTTTCCAACCGACATTGGCACGCTTCACAAACCGCAGGCAGGGCCAGTCACCGTCGCCTGTGCGTTCGGCCAGCCTGAAACCGTAGCCGCGATAGGCTTTGGCGACCGCATCAATCTGCGTGCCAAGCAATCCCGCTAGAATCAGCGTGCCGCCACCCCGTGCAATCGCGGCGAACGCGGGGGCAAGCTCGATCAGCGGCCCGGCAAGGATGTTCGCGGTGATCAAATCATAGGGCGCGCGGCGCTGGATCATTTCATGGTCAGTGCCGCTCGCAGCACAGAGTGCGACCCGACCCGGATGCTGGCCGAGCATCACGCCATTCACCTTTGCATTATCGGCGGCAACGTCAACGCTGACTGGATCAATATCTGATGCGGTCACATAGGCACGGGGCCACAAATGATTCGCAGCAAAGGCAAGCAGCCCCGTGCCCGTTCCAATATCAACGATATGATCAAAGCGCTGCCCCCGCGTTTTGAGCGCGTCAAGCATGGTGAGGCAGCCAGTTGTCGTCGCATGTCCGCCAGTGCCAAAGGCAAGGCTTGCGTCGATAATGAAACGCTTGGTTCCCGCAGGCGCGGGTTCGGCGCTAGTTGAGGTTTGAACATAAAAGCGCCCGGCGTGGACGGGTTCAAGCCCGGCTTGGCTGACTGTCACCCAATCCTCATCCGGCAGTTTTTCGAGGATCGGCCGCGCCCGCTTTGCACTCGGCAGCAGTGATTGGATGAAGGCTACGCTCGCATCGTCGGGCCGCCCCTCAAAATAGGCGTCAAGCTGCCACAGGTGAGGCTTATGCTCATCGGGTTCGCGGGTGATGATCACTGGCGTTGAGTCCATTGTCGCGAATTCGGGGATATCGCCGTTGATCGCTTCGGCCTCAGCGCGGGTGCAGGGCAGCGTCAATTTCCAGCTTCCGCCTGTATCAGTTTGAGCGGTTGGTGCGTTCGCTTTACGCCGCGTCGAGGCTCTAACGTACATAGCTTGCACCGTTCACATCAAGCACTGCGCCGGTCATTGAGGGCGGTGCCCGAAGCGCGCAGAAGACCGCGATTTCGGCGACTTCGTCTGCCTCCGCAACGCGGCCAAGCGGGATATCGGCGAGCAGCTTATCGCCGCCTCGGCTCGCGACATAATCCTGCGCCATGCCCGTCATCGTGAAGCCTGGGCAAATCGCAAACGCATAAATTGATTGCGCCGCATAGGCCCGCGCAATCGTTTTGGTGACGCCGAGCATTCCCGCCTTTGATGCGGCATAGTGCCAGTGTGCCGGGCTATCGCCCCGGTGCGCTGCACGGCTGGCGATGTTGACGATACGGCCGTCGCGCCCTTTTTCCTGTCCGCGCGCTTGCCAATAGCGCACGGCATGGCGCATCAGTTCGGTTGAGGCGGTGAGGTTAAGTTGCATTGTCCGTGCCCAATTGGCCGCCCATTCATCGTCGGGGCCATCAAGCGGATTTGCCACAAACACCCCGGCGTTGTTGATCAGCACATCAATTCTGCCGCCAAGCCGTTCAAGCGCGCCGTTCCAAAGCCGCGCGGGCGCTGCGGGATCGCTTAAATCACCGTCGGAACTGCTCAAGCCGATCAGTTTGACGCCTTCATTTTCCAATTGTTTTGCAATTGCCGCGCCAATACCGCGCGCCGCGCCGGTGAGTAAGATATGTTTTGTCATGGCCCTGCTTAGCGCGGGTGTGCAAAAGGCGCTAGACCAACGGCGTGTCTCGGTTTAGATCAAATATCTGGGCGTTGACCGCACGGGGCTGTTGCTCGGAGCCGTCCTTAAGTTCATGGTCGCAGACAATTAAACTCTTCTGGGGGCTTTCATGGCACGAAACACTGCGCGACCGCTTTCGCCACATCTTGGTATTTGGAAACCGGGCATTCACATGACGGTTTCGATTATGAACCGGGCGATGGGGGGCGGGCTTGCCACGGTTGGCGCACTCGCGCTGACTTGGTGGCTAGTCGCAGCGTCAAGCGGTGAAAAGGCTTATGCGACATTCATCGGCATCGCGACGGGCTGGATTGGTTATATCGTTCTGATCGGGCTGACGTTTGCATTTTTCTTCCATATGGCGTCGGGCATCCGCCATTTTGTGATGGATTTGGGTGCGGGTTTTGAGCTGAAAACCAACCGGACATGGGCGTGGGCAACGGTGGTTGCTGCGGTGGTGCTGACAGGGCTCACTTGGCTGATCATTTTGAATAAGGGGCTCTGAACATGGGCAGCGGAACAGGATTAGGCCGGGTTCGCGGCCTTGGTTCGGCAAAGCAGGGCTCACATCATTGGTGGCTTCAGCGGGTTACCGCGATTGGCAACCTGATACTTGTCCTGTGGTTCATTATCTCGCTGTTGCGGCTACCATCCATGGATCATGCAGTGGTTATCAAATGGCTTTCTTCGCCGCTCGCGGCGGTGCCGATGGCGCTATTCGTCATCAATGTTTTCTGGCATTTTCGGATTGGAATGCAGGTGATCATTGAGGATTATGTCCACGGCGGGATGCGCGTAATTACGCTTGGTGCGCTCCATATCTGGACGTTTGCAGCGGGCGGCTTTGCACTATTCGCCATATTCAAAATCGCATTCACAGGGGCACCGGCATAATGTCCGATACTTCAGCAAACTCAGCTTATAAGATCATCGACCATAATTATGACACCGTTGTTGTCGGCGCGGGTGGCTCTGGCCTGCGCGCGACGATGGGCAGTGCTGAGGCTGGACTTAAGACCGCCTGCATCACCAAAGTCTTCCCCACGCGCAGCCATACTGTCGCCGCGCAGGGCGGAATCGCGGCAAGCCTTGGCAACAACTCGCCCGATCATTGGACATGGCATATGTTCGATACTGTCAAGGGATCAGATTGGCTCGGCGACCAAGATGCGATTGAATATATGGTGCGTGAGGCGCCCGCTGCGGTTTATGAGCTTGAACATGCGGGCGTGCCCTTCTCGCGCAACGCAGACGGGACGATTTATCAGCGCCCCTTTGGCGGGCACATGCAAAATATGGGTGAAGGCCCACCAGTGCAGCGCACGGCGGCAGCGGCTGACCGTACCGGACACGCAATCCTCCATGCGCTTTACCAGCAAAGCCTGCGTTACGATGCGGATTTTTTCATCGAATATTTCGCGCTTGATCTGATCATGGAAGACGGCGCCTGTCGCGGCGTGATCGCGATGTGCATGGACGATGGCAGCATCCACCGCTTCCGCAGTCATTCGGTCGTGCTGGCGACGGGCGGCTATGGCCGCGCCTATTACACTGCAACCTCGGCGCATACGTGCACTGGCGATGGCGGCGGCATGGTGCTGCGCGCGGGGCTTCCTTTGCAGGATCTGGAATTTGTTCAGTTCCACCCGACCGGCATTTTTGGCGCTGGCGTTTTGATCACTGAGGGCGCACGCGGCGAGGGCGGTTACCTCACCAACAGCGAGGGTGAGCGCTTCATGGAGCGCTATGCCCCATCAGCCAAAGATTTGGCGAGCCGCGATGTCGTCAGCCGCTCAATGGCGCTCGAAATGCGCGAAGGGCGCGGCGTTGGCCCCAACAAGGATCACATCTACCTCCACCTTGATCATATTGATGCCAAGGTGCTGGCCGAACGGCTCCCCGGCATCACTGAAAGCGGCAAGGTTTTTGCGGGCGTCGATCTGACGCGTCAGCCACTGCCAGTATGCCCAACGGTGCATTATAATATGGGCGGCATCCCCTGCAATTATCATGGGCAAGTCGTCACCAAGAAGGACGGCAATGACGATAGCATCGTCCCCGGTCTTTATGCGGTTGGCGAGGCAGCATGCGTTTCAGTGCACGGCGCGAACCGGCTTGGGTCAAATTCGCTGATTGATCTCGTGGTCTTTGGCCGTGCGACTGGGCTGCATTTGAAGGCGACGTTGACGCCGGGGGCTGCGCACAAGCCGCTGCCCAAGGACTCGGCTGACTTGGCGCTTGCCCGCGTTGACCGCTTCCGCAATGCCAAGGGCGGTTCACCCACCGCAGAAATCCGCCTTGATATGCAGCGGACAATGCAAAAGCATTGCGCAGTTTTCCGCGATACTGCGCTGCTCTCCGAAGGCGTTGATTTGATGCGCAAGGTCAACAAACGGCTTGAAGATGTCGCGGTCACCGATCGCAGCATGATCTGGAATACTGACCTGATCGAAACGCTTGAGCTTGATAACCTCATGAGCCAAGCCGTCTGCACCATCGAAAGTGCCGCCAACCGCAAGGAATCACGCGGCGCGCACGCCCACGAAGATTTCCCCAACCGTGACGACGCCAACTGGATGAAACACACCGCAAGCTGGTTTGAAGGCTGGGGCGGATCGGGCGGCAAAGTCACCCTCGATTACCGCGCAGTGCATGATTACACGCTCACTGATGAAGCGGAATATGTGAAGCCAAAGGCGCGGGTTTATTGAGGGGAGTTATATAATATCATGCAATTCAAACCGAAAAATCTCTTTACAAATATTGTTTTGTCGTCATTTTTAACATTCAGCTACCCTGCAAATGCAGAAACTTCTGATAGAAGTACCATATTCTCTTCAGCATATAAAAAATCTAATCAGATATTGGTAGTCAGTGTTGGGGGAGCAGATGATAATCCGTATACTGTTGCATTAGATGAAGTTATAGATATGACAGACGAGAAAGGATTTCCTAGATTCGCACTATTTAAAAATAGATGCTCACAGATTGTGGTTAACTATAGCCCAAGAAACAGTCTTTGTAAACTACAAGCTCAGATGCTTCGTGACGGTGAAGTGTTCAACACCAAGAAAAAAGAAATTGTGCGTTATTTTCGAATATATAAAGATAGCACAGGCAGTTTTTTTGCTAAACAGGAATGAACTAAATTAGGTTGAAGTTATTACGCTCATTCCCAAACACCTCCCCCATTGCCCTCCATACCTTGCTCAAAATTCCTCGATCTATCTGCTTGACCAGCCGAACCTTATCAAGTCTGATGAATTACGGTGGCATCGCATTTAATAGAAATAAGTTAATACACTATCACCGCAATACCAAGCTTTAAAAAAACTTTTCTTACTCCTAAATTCGCTGATGAATTTGTGATGGCATAGCTAGTTTCATACCCACGCTTTGTGCCTTTGTGTGAAATCAATCACTCGCAGCATGGCACCGAGAAACAATGAAATGGACTCACACGAAGGCACGAAGACACGAAGAGTTTCTGTGTGTTGGTACACCCTATCTCAAAACTACCCTCAGGTTAACTTTGCTGCGCGATTTGCGCGTTTTTCTTCTTTGTGTCTTTGTGCCTTTGTGTGAGACAATCAGCCGTCGCCACAAAACAAAGGGCTAAAAATGTCAGCCAACCTTGAATCGCTCGCCAAAATTGCTGTCGATTGCGGATTCAAGCTCCATGATCAACTCGGGCCGGGGCTGTTGGAATCGGTTTATGAGATACTCCTGTGTGAAAGCCTTAAACAGCGCGGGCTGACAGTCGAGCGGCAAAAAGGCATAGCGATCAAGTATAACGGCGTGACACTTGACGAGGGGTTCCGCGCCGACCTGATCGTTGAAGGTCACCTGCTAATCGAAGTTAAATCGGTTGAGCGTTTTGCGCCAGTTCACGGCAAGCAGGTTCTCACCTATCTGCGCCTGATGAATTTGCCGCTTGGGCTGTTAATGAATTTTGGTACCGTCACTTTTCGTGATGGATTGAAACGAATTGCCAATGATTATTACGGAGATTTGTTCCGCTGATACTTCCACTCCCTCCACCAAAAATACCCAAATAGAATGTTAAGCATTGGCTGCTAATCAGGGGTGTGTATTGTTCAGGGGCGGCCGTTGTCTGTATTCGCTAATCATTTGCCGGAATTTTCTGTGCCACCGGGCGAATCGCATTTGCTGCGGTCGCAGGTGGCGGCTTATAAGAAGCAGATTCCGCTGATGTATCTGATCGTTGATGCCAATGTGCTCGCGCTCAGCTTCACCCATTTTCTGACAGCGCCTTACTGGCTTACGCTGCTCATCCCTGCGCTGCTGCTGGTGGCAAGCCTGTTTCGAATGGTCGGCTGGTGGCGGGTACGCAATGATCAGATTACCGACGCATATGCAGCGCGAGTGCTGCGTTCAACCAACATATTTGCGGTTATTCTCGGCTGCGGCTTTGGGTCATGGGCGTTGGCGCTTTATCCTTACGGTGATGTCTTTGCGCAGATGCATGTCGTTTTTTTCGTCGGCATCACCTTTGTCGCCTGCGCGTTCTGCTTGATGCATGTGCGCAGCGCGGCGTATCTGCTGATGGTTGTCGTTCTGGTGCCGTTCACCGCTTTTTTCGGAACAAGCGGCAATCCTGTGCTGGTCGCAATCACGCTCAATTTGATTGCGGTATCGCTTGCGATCAGCGTGATTTTACAAAGCTATTACCGCGATTTTATTGCGCTCAACAAATCCCGGTCAGAGCTTCAGCGGCTCCATGATGAGGTTGTTCACCTCGCCGATTCAGATAGCCTGACCCAACTTGCCAATCGCCGCCGGTTTTTTTCCGAACTTAATCGGCGTTTGACCCAAACCGTGCCGACCAGTCAGCGGGTGACGATTGGCGTACTTGATCTTGACGGATTCAAGGGCGTCAACGATGCTTACGGTCACCGCGCGGGTGATCAAGTGTTGATTGAGGTTGGCCGCCGCCTGCGCGCACTGGCCAAGGATTTTGCGTGTATTGCACGGCTTGGGGGCGATGAATTCGGCGTCATTATCAGCGGCGAACGCAGCGATGCGGAACTTCGCATCATTGGCTTGACGATGTGCATGGCGCTGCGTGAGCCTTATAATATCATCGAAACGCAGGTGCAGCTCGGGGCTTCTGTTGGCTTCGCCAGCGCGCCGGGTGCTGCTGATACCAGCGAAAAGCTCTACGAATGCGCCGATTATGCGCTTTATTATGCCAAGAACCATGCGCGCGGCACCGCGATCCTGTTCACCGCCGATCATGAAGGCGAAATTCGCGAACTGAGCCTCGTTGATCAGACGCTGCGCCACATCAATCCGCGCGACGAACTGAGCCTTGCGTTTCAACCAATTGTTGACGTTGAGACCGGGCGGATCGCAGCATGTGAGGCGCTTGCACGCTGGCAGAACCCGCAACTTGGTTGTGTTGAGCCGACGCGCTTTATTCGTGCGGCGGAACGTTCGGGAATGATCGGGCCGTTGACTGATCTCTTGCTCGAAAAGGCGCTGGTCAGCACGATTGACTGGCCGTCGGACATGCGGTTGTCGTTCAACCTTTCGACCTATGACGTAACATCGGCTGACTCGGCTGAGCGGATCGTCAATATCATTCATGCTTCCCGCGTTGATCCTGCGCGGATTGATTTTGAAGTGACCGAAACCGCGCTAATGCAGGATTTTGATCGCGCGCGCGCCTCGCTTGAATATTTTAAGAATTTCGGGGTGCAGATTTCGCTTGATGATTTTGGCAGCGGCTATTCAAGCCTGAGCTATATTCACAAGCTGCCCATCGACAAGATCAAGATTGATCGCAGTTTTGTGACCGATATCGAACGTGGCGGTAATGGCTCTGAAATCATTACGACGATTATTGCGCTGTGCCGTTCGCTCAAGCTTGAATGCGTTGTCGAAGGCATTGAAACGCTGGGTCAGGTCGAAATCTTGCGCGGCCTTGGCTGCCGATTTATGCAAGGCTAT
>JAYTMV010000328.1:0-1737 GCA_043728175.1 Sphingomonadales bacterium | reverse complement strand
GCGTGAACGGACGCACAATACGGTTGCGCGGATTGCCAAGGAAACCGCGATTCCCGCCGCCGCGCATTTGACTTGCGTTGAGGCGAGCAAGGCTGAAATCGCTGACGTGGCCCACGCCTATTGGGAGGCGGGTGTGCGGCATATTGTGGCCCTGCGCGGCGATCCACCGACGGCAGGCGGCACATTCACTCCGCACCCCGATGGCTATGCCGGGGCCGCTGAACTGGTCGAAGGATTGCGCAAGCTCCACCCATTTGAAATTTCGGTGAGTGCTTATCCTGAGGTGCATCCCGAGGCTGCCTCGGCGCAATCTGATCTCGATAATTTGAAACGCAAACTTGATGCGGGCGCAAGCCGGGCGATTTCGCAATTCTTCTTTGAACCAGAAACCTTCTTCCGCTTCCGCGACGCGGTGGCAGGGGCAGGGATTTCGGCGGAAATTACACCGGGCATCATGCCAGTGACCAATTTCGCCAGCATCCTGCGCATATCAAAGCTGTGCGGTACGGCAGTGCCGCCGTGGCTTGGCCGTTTGTTTGAAGGGCTTGATGATCACCCCGCCGCGCGGCAATTGGTCGCCGCAACAGTTTCGGCAGAAATGTGCCGCAGGCTGTATGCGGGCGGGGTTCGTCATTTCCATTTTTACACGCTCAACCGGGCGGAATTGTCGTTCGCAATTTGCCATTTGCTTGGGCTTCGCGCGAGTGTCGCAGAGCAGGAGAAAGCCGCATGAGTGCGCGCGCAAAATTGATCGCCGCTGCGGCTGAGCGCATCCTGCTCACTGACGGCGCATTTGGCACTGAAATTCAGAATTACAAGCTCGATGAGGCGGCCTATGCTGGCGACCTTGGCCTGACGCACGATCAAAAGGGCAATAATGACATTTTGGTGCTGACCAGGCCGTCAGTCCCCGATGAGATTACGCGGGCTTACCTCGCGGCAGGGTCGGACATTGTTTCGACCAATACGTTTAGCGCCAACCGGATCAGCCAAGCCGATTACGGCGCCGAACATCTTGTGCGTGAAATCAACGTCGTCTCGGGCCGAATCGCGAGACTTGCCGCCGACGAAGCCGAGGCCGCCGATGGCCGTCCGCGCTTTGTGGCAGGTGCCATCGGCCCGACGAATAAGACGCTCTCGCTCTCGCCCGACGTCAATGATCCGGGCTTTCGCGAGATTGATTTTGATTATTTGAAAGACGTTTACCGCGAACAGGTTGACGCGCTGATTGAGGGCGGGGTTGATTTCATCCTGATCGAAACCATCTTTGACACGCTCAATGCCAAGGCGGGCGTGATGGCCGTTGTCGAAGCGGCGGAGGCAGCAGGTCGCGATATTCCGATGATGATTTCGATGACGATTACCGATCTTTCGGGGCGCAATCTTTCAGGCCATACCGTCGAGGCATTTTGGCACGCCGTCCGCCATGCCAAGCCGCTGACGATTGGGCTGAACTGTTCATTCGGCGCGCAGCAGCTTCGCCCGCATGTCCGCGTGCTGGCCGATATCGCCGATACGCTGATCATGATTTATCCCAATGCGGGGCTGCCCAATGATCTGGGCGAATATGATGAATTGCCCGATCAAACGGCGGGCTTTGTCAGCGAATGGGCGGTTGACGGCCAAGTCAATATCCTTGGCGGATGCTGCGGATCAACGCCGGCACATATCGCCGCAATGGCGCAAGCGGTTAAGGGGTTAGCGCCGCGCGCGCTGCCAGCGCCGCCAGTTGTCACC
>JAYTMV010000327.1:0-7982 GCA_043728175.1 Sphingomonadales bacterium | reverse complement strand
CACCGCAGCACAGCCGTTGGTGCCAGTACGCGGTGACTGCGTCCTCACGGTCAAGCCCGGTGATAGCCTGATCCTGAGCGGTGTGCGCGCGAGCGACGGCGCAATGATCGCCGCTTCGCCGGTCAACGTCTTGATCGATCCATTTGGTATCGTTTTCGATTCAGCCGACGGCGCGCCGATTCCCGGTGCCCGCGTTACCCTGATCGACGTTGCAACGGGCCAGCCTGCCGATGTTTTCGGTGATGACGGCGTCGCGAGTTTCCCGTCGTCTATCGTAACAGGTTCAACCGTGACTGACAGCAACGGCACGGTTTACGCCTTCCCTCCCGGCGATTACCGCTTTCCATTTGCACGCGCTGGCACATACCGCTTGCTGGTTGAACCGCCTGCGCCGTTCACCGTGCCGTCAACATCAAACGCCTCAAGCCTTGCGGGCCTGCGCCGCCCCGATGGCCCGCCTTACACGATTGTGGCTGGCTCATACGGTGCGCCATTCGTCTTGAATGACCCCGCACCCGTTCGCATCGATATTCCAGCCGATCAACCCGGCGGCACGCTGTCGATCACCAAGTCCACATCGTCGCCTGTCGTCGTCCCCGGCGATGCGCTGCAATATCAAATTGGCCTTAGGAACGGCAGCGCATCGCGCGCCACCGGGCCAGTAACTGTCACAGATGTGCTACCGCGTGAAATGCGCCTTCGTGCCAATACGGTTAGAATTGATTCTGTTTTGGTTACAGCGACAATATCGCCTGATGGCCGAAAGTTTAGCGTCACCGTACCCCCACTCTCCGGAGGTGGCTCGCGCGTACTGACTTACATTGCCGAGGTGCGCCCCGATGCGCGCCCCGGCACTGCGATGAACCGGGCGAGCGCACGCGATGATCGCGGCGCACAAAGCCCAGTCGTCGATGCGGCGGTGCGTATCGCTCGTGACGGGATTAGCGACCGGATGACAATCATTGGCCGGATCACTGATGGCGGCTGCACCGTTGATCCTGATGTCGCCAATGGCATTGCAGGTGTGCGTGTTATGCTTGAGGATGGCAGCTACACCGTTACTGATATTGAGGGCCGCTACCATTTTGAGGGGGTTATTCCCGGCCTGCATGTTGTTCAGATGGACGCCTCCACCCTGCCCTCTGGCCAAGTGCCAAGCGATTGCGTCAAAAACGCGCGCAGCGGCGGCAGTGCGATCTCGCGCTTTGTCGAAGGACAGGGCGGCGCGCTGCTCCGCGTTGATTTCCGCAGCACAACCGGCGCAAACACAGCGCGGCCCGTGGCTGAGCAGGTCAAGCGCCCCGCCCCCGCCTCCGATCCGGTAGCCGCAGGCGCTGAGCGTGATTGGTTTGCCGATCAATCGCCCGAAATCAAATGGCTGTTTCCAGAAGCCGATCACAACCCGCGTACCAAAGCAGTGCGCGTTGCGATCAAGCATTTGGCGAGCCAAACCGTTACGCTGCTCGCCGATGGCAAACCGGTCAGCCCGCTTGCATTTGATGGCGCGCGCAAGAACGGCCTTGAAACGATGGCGGTCAGCATCTGGCGCTCAATCCCGCTGAATGAGCGCGATACGCTGCTTACTGCCGAAGTGCGCAATGCTGATGGCACGATTGCCGAAACATTGAAGCGCACCGTCCATTATGCCAACAGCGCGCTGCGCGCCGAATTCCTGCCTGCGCAGTCAATCCTGATTGCCGACGGTGTTACGCGCCCAGTGATCGCCGTGCGGATGACTGACCGTGACGGCCGCCCCGTGCATCACGGGCTGGTTGGCGATTTTGAAGTCCCCGCCCCATATTCGCCCGCCATTGAGGCCGATGCGCAAGCCGCGCGTCAGCTTTCGGGCCTCGAACGCGCCCGCCCCGTTTGGCACGTTACTGGCGAAGACGGTATCGCTTATATTGAGCTTGAGCCGACCACAGCATCGGGCGGGCTTGCGATCACTTTCCCATTCCGCGATGCCGAGACAACGCGCAGCCAGCGGATTCAAACATGGCTTACACCGGGCAATCGCCCGTGGACAATCGTTGGCTTTGCCGCAGGCACAGTAGGCTTTAACAAGCTTGACAGCCGCATCGAGAATCTAGGCGAAAATGGCAGCCACACCTACAGCGATGCAAGGCTTGCGCTCTATGCAAAAGGCCGTGTCAAGGGCAAATGGCTACTGACGCTTGCTTATGACAGTGACAAAGAGCGCGATGACACCCGCTTTGGCGGCGTGATTGATCCAGCATCCTATTACACCATCTATGCCGATCGCAGCGAACGCCGCTATGATGCCGCCAGCGTGCGCAAGCTATATCTCCGGCTTGAGCGCCCGCAATTTTACGCGCTGTTCGGCGATTATGAGACCGGTATCAATGAGCCGCAACTGACGCGTTACCAGCGTGCATTCAACGGCGTGAAGGCTGAATATGGCAATGAGCGCGTTTCAGCGACTGCCTTTGCCGCCGATACACCGTTCCGCCACGTCCGTCAGGAAATTCAGGGTAATGGCCTGACTGGCCCCTATGCGCTCAGCAGCCGTGACATCCTTCCCAATTCAGAGCGCGTCGTGATTGAAGTGCGTGATCGGATCCGTTCAAACCGGATCATCGAGAGCCGTGTGCTCGTCCGCAATATTGATTATGACATTGATTATATCGCGGGAACACTACGTTTCCGTGAGCCAATCCTGAGCCGTTCGAGCCTGCTTGATCCGCAGTTCATCGTCGTCGATTATGATGTAGACGGCGTCGGCGCGCGCGTCACCAATGCGGGTGGCCGGGCGACCGTATCCAACAAATCAAAGACGCTCACCATTGGCGGCACCGCGATCCATGATGAAACTGATCGCGCAACGACCAATATGGGCGGCGTTGATCTGCGCTTTACGCCGAACGCCAGCACCGAAATTCGCGCCGAAATCGCGGTAAGCGACGCAAATGCGAAGGCAGGCAGTGGCCTCACCGATACGGGCCGCAATGTCGCGTGGTTGGTTGAGGCCGAACATCACGGCAAAAAATTCGATGCGCTTGCCTATGCGCGGCAGCAGGATGCAGGCTTTGGCGTTGGCCAGAACAACCTCTCCGAAAATGGCACGCGCAAATACGGCGTTGAAGGCCGCGTCCGCGTCACGCCTGAACTGTCGCTCGTTGGCAGCGCTTTCCAAGAAGATTATTTGAACAGCGATGCCCGCCGTCAGGCTGGCCGTGCGCTCGTTGAATATCGCGGCAAAGCGCTTGATCTGCGCGCTGGGCTTACTGTTGCCAATGACCGCCTAACGAACGGCGACACCGCCAGTTCAACCATTGCTCAGTTCGGGGCGACGAAGAAACTGTTCAACAACAAGCTTGAGCTTGACGCGCAGACCGAATTGCCAATCGGCGGCAAAGACGAAAGCATTGATTTCCCCGCCCGTCACAAAATCGGCGCACGTCTGGCAGTCACCAATGATGTCTCGCTTGTCGCGGGTTATGAGATTGCTGACGGGGAAAAGGTTGATGCCCGCACCGCCCGGATCGGCTTTGACATTAAGCCCTGGGCCGGTGGTCGCTTCGTTGCCAGCGCCAATCAACAGCAGACCAACGAATTTGGCCCCCGCAGCTTCGCCGTTTACGGCCTGTCGCAGTCACTTCCGGTCAGCACTAAGGTTACCGTTGATTTTAGCCTTGAGGGCAACAAAACCCTGCGCGGGATTGACGCGGCGCGCGTACTCAACACTGCACAGCCCGTTGCATCGGGCGGATTTATCGGCACTGATGGCGTTCTCACCGAAGATTTCACCGCAATCACAACCGGCGCAACCTATCGCGGCGAGGATTGGAGCGTTACCGGACGCGCAGAATACCGCGATGGCAGTATTTCAAATCGCTATGGTCTCACTGCGGCCGCGCTTCGCCAAATTGGAGAGGGCCGCGCATTCGGCGGCGCACTTAGCTACTTCCGTGCGAACCAAAACGGTGGGCCAAGCACTGAAACCACCAACATCGCGCTAAGCTGGGCCAACCGCCCCGATGACAGCCGCTTTGCCTTCCTCGAAAAGCTTGAACTGCGCGAAGACAGGGTGCGCGGCGCTGTATTCGGACAGGCTGGCCCGATTGGCGGCGCACCGCTCACCGTATCGGGCGACGTCACATCAAAGCGCGTCATCAACAGCTTCAGCCTAAACTGGTCACCAACCAGCCGCAAAGGCAGCGAATATCTTGGCCGCAGTGAAGTTTCGGCATTCATCGGCACCCGCTATGTGTTTGATCGGTTTGGCGCGGATGATCTTAAAGGCCTAAGTAATGTCATCGGCGCGGATATCCGTTTCGATCTTGGCAAGCATGTCGATCTTGGGCTTTCGGGCACCGTGCGGCAAAATCCCGGTGGGCGCGCAATCTCTTACTCGGGCGGGCCCGCGCTCAGCATCTCGCCGATCAAAAACAGCTATATCACCGTTGGTTATAACGTGGTTGGCTTCGAAGATCGCGATTTCCAAGACAGCCGCTACACCCGCAGCGGGCCTTATATTACGCTCCGCCTGAAATTTGATCAGGACAGTTTCTCATCACTCGGGCTTGGCCGCAAGTAAACGCGGCGCTATGGGTGATCCGTGATCAGGGTCGCCTCTTACAATATTCGCAAGGCAATCGGCACTGACCGCGTCCGCAAACCCGCACGAATCCTTGAAGTCATTGGCGAAGTCGGCGCGGACATTGTTGCACTTCAAGAAGCAGATCGCCGATTTGGTTCGCGCGTGTCGGCAATTCCACAAGACCTTATCATCCACCATAGCCGTTATCATCCCGTTCCATTTTTAACCAAAACGGATGGTATAGGCTGGCACGGTAATGCCATATTGGTTGACGATTCAATCCATATTGCTGACCATGATATTATCGACATCCCGTCGCTTGAACCACGCGGCGCGGTGTTTGCTGAGCTTTACCGGGGTGACTGGCGCTTGCGGATTGTTGCGATGCACCTTGATCTATCGGGCCTTTTGCGGCGGCGGCAGTTGCGCACGATTTTTGCCTATCTTAAGCGGCGCAAGCAAGTGATGCCAACGCTGCTGATGGGTGATCTCAACGAATGGTCGCGCAAAGCTGGCGCGCTTCGTGAAATACCCGACAATTTCCGCATCGCCCACAGCGAACCGAGCTTTCACGCGCAGCGCCCGATTGCGCAGCTTGACCGGATTATCACTGGCCCCGGCATCACCGTTACAGCGTCGGGCACACATCATAGCGCCGCCGCGCGGCAAGCCTCGGATCATCTGCCCGTCTGGGCTGATCTGAATTTCGATTAACCCGACTGTGCTTTATCACACTCCTGACATTATTTCATGCTCAATACTGTTCGGTTCATGTTGCACCCGCTAAAGACGAATAAATGAAGGCATCAGACCTGCGCATTGCCCTCTTCAGCGGCAATTATAACTACATCCGCGATGGGGCCAATCAAGCGCTCAATCGCCTTGTCGGCACGCTGCTTGAACAGAGTGCGGCAGTACGCGTTTATTCGCCAACAACCGATACGCCCGCCTTCCCCCCCACAGGCGATTTGGTGAGTATCCCCTCAATCCCCTTCCCCGTGCCGGGGCGTAGCGAATACCGCTTTCCAATCAAATTATCGGCGCAGGTGCGTCAGGATCTCAATCATTTCCGGCCCAATCTGATCCATGTCTCCAGCCCCGATATCGTCGGGCGGCGCGCGGTCAGCTATGCGCATCAGCACCAGATTCCCGTCGTTGCCTCAATGCACACGCGCTTTGAAACCTATCTACGCTATTATAAAATGGGCTTTCTTGAGCCGTTAATGGTCGCGGATTTGCGCCGTTTTTACAGGCGGTGTGATGCGATCGTTGCCCCGTCAGAATCAATGGCGGAGGAAATGCGCGCGCAGGGCATGGCCGATCACATCGGCATCTGGTCTCGCGGGATTGACCGCGTGCGCTTCAACCCCGCGCGCCGCGATAACGCATGGCGGCAAAGCCTTGGCATGGCGGACGGCGACATTGTCATCGGCTTCCTTGGCCGCGTCGTGATGGAAAAAGGGCTTGATGTCTTTTGTGACAGCCTCACGCGGCTCAAAAAATGCGGCGTCGCGCACAAAATACTGATCATCGGCGATGGCCCCGCGCGTGATTGGCTCGCCAAACAATTGCCCGAGGCACGCTTTGTCGGCTTTCAAGAGGGCGAAGCGCTTGGCCGCGCGGTCGCGTCGATGGATGTGCTGTTTAACCCGTCGATCACCGAAACCTTTGGCAACGTAACGCTTGAGGCAATGGCTTGCGCTATTCCCGTCGTCGCGGCGGACGCGACGGGCAGCCGCAGCATCATTGATCAAGACGTCACCGGGCAATTGGTCGCGCCGGGATCGATTGAAGGCTTTGCCGACGCCCTTGAACGCTATTGCACTGACGACGCCCTGCGCCAAACCCACGCCGCCGCAGCGCAAGCCGCAACTGAGCGTTATGACTGGGGCCGGGTCAACCAGGCGCTGATCGATATTTATTTGGGGCTGGTGAAATAATTCAAAAATATGTTGCCTGTGAAGAACGTGTAGTAGTTTCGCGCGAAGACGCGAAGACGCAAAGAGGGTAGGCTTGAAACGTACGCAGCCCTCTAACTTCCCACTTCTTCGCGTCTTCGCGCGAACCAAATTCAGAATGTCGGCTTTGGCGACGCATCCACCTCGACGTGGCTAAATTTCGCGCGCAACCAGTGCAAAACAGCATCAGCGGCTTCAACATTTGGCGGCCCCTCACCCGAAAGCCGCTTGGGATCAGCCGAATAAAAGACGATGCCCCCCGTCAACGGCTCAACCTCAAATTCCAGTTTCATCACACCGTCATCGTAATGAACGCAGTAGCGGTGCGGCATTGAGATAGTGATGGTCATAGTGCTCACTTCAATTTGCCGATCATTTCAAGCGCAGCTTCAAGCGAGGTGCCTTTTGGAATGACAATCTCAGCACCGCTTCCGCCACGCACCACGATGTCAGTCACTTTGGCATTATTGAGCAGTGCGGGCAACTCCTGTGTCAGGAATACGCCCCCCGGCCTAGGGCCATTCACAAAAGCCATTACGCGACCTGAGGCTTGTTCGGCGTAGTTCGTTGAGACCTTGCCCCAAATCTCCATTGCCGCATCGCCGTTTACATCTTTAACGGTGCCGTCAAACAGCCTCATGTCATCAAGCTGTTTGCCCCCGGCTGTCGTTTCAAGTGTTATCCGGCCTTCCTTGGCCGCAATTTTCTCGGCTGCCTCACGCGCCCCGCGTCCGGAATAAAATGTCGCGGTGTTTGGCTTGGTAGAAACGTCAAGCGTATCAAGCTTGCTAAGTATTGTGCTGCGGTTCAGTTCGGAAACTGGAATGTCCGACAGCTTCTTCTTCGCCGCCCCGAAAAATTCATCAAGCTGCTTTTTCATCCCCTGTATCGCT
Organism: Sphingomonadales bacterium; assembly: GCA_043728175.1. Taxonomy (GTDB): domain Bacteria; phylum Pseudomonadota; class Alphaproteobacteria; order Sphingomonadales; family Sphingomonadaceae; genus Aquisediminimonas. The sequence goes on along the minus strand of JAYTMV010000327.1, from coordinate 570 downwards.
TCGCGCGCGTCATCGGGAAGTTTTTTGAGTACGCCTTCTGGGATTGCCTTGATCGCGTCATGCACCTTGCGCAGCGCGGGTTCGAGGATTTTGGCGGCCGCTGGATTTTTCGCCGCGAGTTCAACGCCGTTGGCAACAGTCTTGGCCCATTTGCCAAGCTTGCCGAGCTTTGCCAGATCGCCAAGATACGGCACTATCCCTAGTACCGAAAGGCCCGCGCCAAGCCAATCGCCACGCCCAAGCGAGATCAGCGTGTTGGCACCGTCAGCAAACGGTGTAGGCTCAAATATCCCGACGATATCAAGCCCAATCTGGGTGATATCAAGCGCGAGCGTACCCGCCGACGGCCCACCGGGGGCTTGGGCAAGCGAGGTACTGCTGGCAAGCTGGCCGCGCTCAACCGGCGTCAACTGCGCATCAATCGCTTGGCTAAGCGCACCCGCCGCAGCCGGGTTTTGCGCAGTGATCGCCGCAAGATCAGCCTTGATCGCGCCAATGTCACGCCGCCCGCCCTGGCTGTTATTCGCGATGATCCCCGCCGCAAGCGACTGTGTATCGGGTGGCCGCGCA
>JAYTMV010000326.1:0-2526 GCA_043728175.1 Sphingomonadales bacterium | reverse complement strand
ACCTCAGCTCGCTGGACGGCGTTGCGCAGTCAAACCGTTACCGTTTTGAGCAAGCCGATATTTGCGACACCGCGCGGATGGCGGCGTTGATTGCTGATTTCGCCCCAGATATTGTCACGCACCTTGCGGCGGAATCGCATGTTGACCGCTCAATCGACGGCCCGGCGGCGTTTATCCAGACCAATCTCGTTGGCACCTTCTCTGTGTTGAGCGCGACGCTTGCGTATTGGCGCACTCTGGATGCCGAAGCGCAGAAACAGTTTCGCTTCCATCACATCTCCACAGATGAAGTGTTCGGCGCGCTTGGCGATGAGGGCTATTTCACTGAGGCGACTGCCTATGATCCGCGCTCGCCCTATTCGGCGTCAAAGGCAGGATCGGATCATCTGGTGCGCGCGTGGCATCATACTTACGGCCTGCCGATTGTGCTCACCAACTGCTCGAACAATTACGGGCCGTATCATTTTCCCGAAAAACTCATCCCGCTGATGATCATCAAATGTCTGGATGGCGCGCCGCTGCCGGTTTACGGGACGGGCGCGAATGTCCGTGACTGGCTGTATGTTGATGATCATGTTCGTGCGCTTCAGGCTGTGTTTGAGCGCGGCACAGTTGGCGAAAGTTACATGATCGGCGGGCGGGCAGAGCGCACTAATCTTTCGATTGTCCACATTATTTGCGATCAACTTGATGCGATCCGCCCGCGCGCCGACGGCAAGTCTTACCGCGAACAAATCACCTATGTTGCTGACCGTCCGGGGCATGATTTCCGCTATGCGATTGACGCGGCCAAGCTTGAGCATGACCTCGGCTGGATCCCGCTTGAAAGTTTTGAGAGCGGAATCGACAAGACAATCCGCTGGTATCTGACTAATGAAGGCTGGTGGCGTGACATCCTTTCGGGTGCGTATGCCGGTGAACGGTTGGGGCTAACAAGGCCATGAAAAAAGCACTGCTGACGGGCGGGACAGGTCAGGTTGGGGCGGCGATTGCCAAAGCGGCGGCGCGGCACGGCTATGCTGTAACAGCACCTGCGCGTGACACGCTTGACCTTACCAAGGTTGATGAAATTGTGGCGGCGGTTGATGCGGATGATTGGTCAGTCATCATCAACTGCGCGGCCTACACCGCCGTTGATAAAGCCCAGTCCGAACCCGCACGCGCCAACGCGATCAACCGAGTGGCACCGGGCATTTTTGCGAGCGAAGCCGCGCGGCGCGCGATACCGATCATTCATCTATCGACTGATTACGTCTTTGATGGCAGCAAAGCCACGCCCTATGTTGAGGATGATACCGTTTATCCGCTCGGGGTGTACGGCGCTTCAAAGGAATCGGGCGAGGCGGCGGTGCGCGCGTATAATCCTGCGCACGCGATTATCCGCACGGCCTGGGTGGTGAGCGCTGGTGGCGGCAATTTCATTGATACGATGCTGCGGCTGGCGGGTGAGCGTGACGAAATCGGCGTGGTGAATGATCAGGTCGGCTGCCCGACAAGTGCCACCGATATTGCCGAGGCTGTGCTGACCATTGCAACGCAGATGACCAAGGACGGCGGCATTTCAAGTGGCACATGGCACTTTGTTAACAGCGGCAGAGCGACATGGTATGATCTGGCGGCATTCATCTTTGAAAAAGCAAGCGCCAAGGGCTTGAAAACACCGCGCTTGAAGGCGATTTCCACAGCCGACTATCCAACACCTGCTCGCCGTCCTGCCAATTCGCAGCTTGATACGACGCGTATCACCAAGGATTTTGGGATCAACCCGCGCGATTGGCAGGCGGCTATCGGCGATATTTTGAATGAGCGGCTTGGCACCGCTAAGCCAAGAAAGACCAAAGCATGAAGGGCATCATTCTCGCAGGCGGATCGGGCACGCGCCTCCACCCCGCAACGCTTGCAATCAACAAGCAGTTGCTGCCGATCTATGACAAGCCAATGATCTATTATCCGATGTCGGTGCTGCTGATGACCGGAATCCGTGAAATTCTCATCATTTCGTCGCCCGAATATATCGATAATTACAAACGGTTGTTTGGGACAGGCGAGGAGCTTGGGCTGGCGATTGACTATGCTGTTCAGCCAAAGCCCGAAGGGCTGGCACAGGCGTTCCTCATCGGTCGCGATTTTGTCGGCGATCAGCCCGCAGCGCTTGTCCTTGGGGACAATATATTTTTTGGGGCTGGCCTCACCACGCTGCTTGCCAACGCCCGCGCGCGGACGGTGGGCGCGACAGTGTTCGGCTACCGCGTTGATGATGCGACCGCGTACGGCGTGGTTGAACTCAATCATGAGGGCCGCGCGCTCAGCATTGAGGAAAAGCCCAAAGCGCCAAAGTCTGACATGGCGGTGACCGGGCTTTATTTCTACGATAACCGCGTTTGTGATCTGGCGGCGAAGGTCAAACCCTCGGCGCGCGGTGAGCTGGAGATTACTGATCTCAACCGCATGTATATGGAAATGGATGAGCTTTACGTCGAGCAGATGGGGCGCGGCTATGCCTGGCTTGATACCGGCACGCATGAC
>JAYTMV010000325.1:0-2534 GCA_043728175.1 Sphingomonadales bacterium | reverse complement strand
GATGCCCAGCCGCTGCGCTGCTTCGCGATTGCCGAACCTGCACGGAGCAGTGGCGGAAAATGGCGACCCTTTGCCAGCATCGCGCACTGGCCGGGTGAGGGCGTGCGCGGGCAAATCCACATCCGCCTTAGCCGCGAAGTCCGCAGCGGCGCTAAGGTTGTACTCAGCATTGATGATCGGCGGATCACGCTCGTCGGTGGCGGTGCTGACGCATGGGCAGCGAACCCGCGTGCTGACGCGTCAATCATCGCCGCAATTCGTTCGGGCCGCAGCATGAGCATCGCGAGCGTTGCCGCAACTGGCGGCGGTTTTGCCGATACCTACCGTTTGAAGGGGGCTGCAACCGCGATTGATGCGGCGGCACTTGGGTGCGCGCGGGGGCGCTAATTCCGGCTGATCAAGCGGCTGACGGCGGCGTGCGCGGCCTTAAGCTCGGCGTCCTTGGCAACGCTTTCATGCTCAAGTTCGTGCCGGATCAGTTCAAGCTGATGATCGGTCAAATGCTCAATCCCGATGAATTCATTGCGCGCGGTTTTGATCGCACGGATCAGCTCATCAAGTTTGGCCTGGATCGCGGCGGCATCACGGTTCTGCGAATTCTGGATCAGGAACACGATCAGGAAGGTCACAATCGTCGTCGATGTATTGACCACCAACTGCCACGTGTCCGAATAACCAAATAGCGGGCCTGTTGCCGCCCAAAGCAGGATCGAAAACAGCGCCATAACGAACGCAGCAGGCCGCCCGATGAACGCAGCGGTGCGATTGGCGATGGTGGTGAAGAAATGATCCATTGGGGTCTCCGGATGTAATAGCAAAGCGGGGTGCAATTCGCATAAACTGGCCCTATAGGCGCTCATATGCAAATCCCCGGCCATATTGACCCCGTCCCCGTTCCCCGCGCCGCCACACCTCGCGATGACGGGCGCACTGACTTGATCGGGCTGCCCAAGGCTGAAATCCGTTTCGCGCTTGAATCCACAGGCATGGAACCAAAGCAGGCCAAGCTGCGCGCTAAGCAGTTGTGGCATTGGATGTATAATCGCGGCGTGACTGAATTTGCGCTGATGACTGACATCGCCAAAACGATGCACCCTTGGCTTGCCGAGCATTTCGTGATCAGTCGCCCCGAAGTGGTTGAAGCGCAAGTGTCGTCAGACGGCACGCGGAAATGGTTGCTCCGTTCGCCCGACGCTCAGGATTATGAGATGGTGTTCATTCCTGATGCGGATCGCGGGACGCTGTGCGTATCAAGTCAAGTCGGCTGCACGCTCAACTGCCGTTTCTGCCACACTGGCACGATGCGGCTGGTGCGCAACCTGACGGCGGGGGAGATTGTTGGGCAAGTGATGCTCGCGCGCGACTCGCTTGGCGAATGGCCCCCGTCTGCGGAGCAGACCAATATAAGCTATGCGCAGGATGGGCGGATGCTCACCAACATCGTGATGATGGGGATGGGGGAACCGCTCTATAATTTTGAGAATGTCCGTGATGCTCTCAAGCTGGTGATGGACGGTGACGGCCTCGCGCTCTCCAAACGGCGGATTACGCTTAGCACGAGCGGCGTCGTTCCGATGATGGCGCGCGCAGGCGCGGAGATTGGTGTCAACCTCGCGGTCTCACTCCATGCCGTCACTAAGGAAGTGCGCGATGAGATCGTCCCGATTAACCGAAAATACGGCATTGAGGAACTGCTCCAGGCCTGTGCCGATTATCCCGGCGCGAACAATGCGCGGCGGATCACCTTTGAATATGTGATGCTCAAGGACAAGAATGACAGTGATGCCGATGCGCGCGAACTTGTCCGCCTGATCATGGCGTATAAGCTGCCCGCCAAGGTGAACCTGATTCCGTTCAACCCGTGGCCGGGTGCCGCTTACGAATGTTCGGAGCCAGAGCGCATCCGCAGCTTCTCAAACATCATCTTCCGCGCAGGCATTTCAGCGCCCGTCCGCACCCCGCGCGGCCGCGATATTGATGCCGCCTGCGGACAGTTGAAGACATCTAGCGAGCGCAAATCGCGGGCAGAGTTAGATACGCTGGCGGAAGAAAAACAGGCGGCGTTGGGGTAACTGTCGCCTTATTCGCTGCGCTTCGTCATCCCGAACCGTGGCCCATGAGATTTTGACAAGACTCCAGCTTTTACTGTCTCAAAAAGTTGCGCTGGGATTGCGCCATATAGCGGCGAACCATCCTCTTGTGCTGGTCTGATATCGGGGCCAGGCCAAATGAAGCGGTTCAGCTCAGTTGTGACGATCCAGCTTCGTTGCTGATCGAGGCCCAGATGGCGTTTCACGCGCTGTGGAATTTCAATAGCATCGCCTGCCGTTTCGGGTTGGCTGTGCGTAACAGGGGCGACCAACAATTCGGTGCGTCCATTGATCGTGCGCAGCGCGACGACGACCACGACGGGGCGATCTTTCAATCCCTCTTCTTGGCCTTTGATCGCCTCACGGTGCCAAAGATAAGCATAGGATATTACGTCACCGGGTTCAGGTGTCGTCCATGAGGTGGTTGAGCGCCCTTGCTCGCTC
>JAYTMV010000324.1:0-6117 GCA_043728175.1 Sphingomonadales bacterium | reverse complement strand
CGCCCTCATCAAGCATGACCACGCCAATCCGCGCGGGCGAACGCAGCGTAAGCCCGTCACGCTCAACCACGACTTCGCCTTCGTCAAGCACGGCCATTAACCCAGCGGTGACATGCGGCGCGGTGCGTTCAGCCATTGGCAGGATCGCAACACCGTCGTGCGCCTCGGCCAATACCCCTGGCAGATAGACCGGACGATTGGCACCAAGTGTCGCCGCCAAATCAAGCCCACCAAGCAAGCGGTCTGCACCGATGCCAGCGGGAATTTTACGAAACGGCACGCCAACACTCAGTTGTGATTTGAGATAGGCGAGCCAGCGGTCTCGCACTGGCCCCGCCCTCGCACGCAGCCGTATCCCTGCCAATTTCGCTGGATCGCCTGCGAAGAGCCGCGCCGCGAGCAGGGCATCCTCCCACGGCGACGGCGGATCATCACTCACGTCGCGCTGAGCGCCTCAAGCGCGCGTTCGATCCGCACTGTTGATCCGCTATCATCAAGCGGATTGCGCCGCAGCCGGTGGCGCAGTGCCATTGGCGCGATATCGCTCAGATGCTTCATCGTCACGCTTTTTTTGCCATCAAGTGCCGCCGATGCCCGCGCCGCACGCAGCAGGGTAAGCTCCCCGCGAAGCCCGTCCGCACCTATCGCCATGCACAGCATTGCCGCCTTTTCAAGGATTGCATCAGACGTCACAATTTTGGCCACGCGTTTTTGTGCAGCACTGAGTTGCGCAACAATCGCCGCGTCGGCCTCCGCCCACTCTGCGGTAAAACTGGCCGGATCGCGCTCATACGCATCGCGCCGTTTCACAACTGAAATACGTTCGGCAATGTCCGTCGGCGTGCGCACCTCAACCGACAGGCCGAAGCGATCAAGCAATTGCGGGCGGAGTTCACCCTCTTCAGGGTTGCCACTGCCAACGAGCACAAAACGCGCGGCATGACGCACGCTTAGCCCCTCACGCTCAACCAGATTTTCACCCGAGGCGGCGACATCAAGCAGCAGATCAACGATATGATCCTCAAGCAGGTTGACCTCATCAATATAAAGAAACCCCCGGTGCGCACGCGCTAGCAAACCCGGCTCAAACGCCTTTTCACCCGAAACCAGCGCGCGTTCCAAATCAAGCGCGCCCACCACCCGGTCTTCCGTCGCGCCGAGCGGCAAATCAACGAAAGGCACGGGCTTCATCACCGTTTTGTAGCGCTTATCAGGCATATAATCGGGGCTTGCGCTGATTTCACTAGGCGCTGAGCCATAGCGGCAGCCCTCAACCACCTTAATCGGCGGCAGGATCGCGGCAAGCGCGCGCACGGCGGTTGATTTGCCCGTGCCGCGATCACCAAACACCATCACCCCGCCCAGCGAAGGATCAACCGCCGCAATCAGCAGCGCGCGCTTCATTTCGGATTGGCCAACGATCGCGGAAAAAGGAAAGCTCTGTCGCATTGCGAAGCTGTGTAGCACGAAGCGCGCCGCGCACAATATGAACGAGAATTTTGTCGTCAGCACCCATTTTTAGGGCGGGCAGTTATTGCGCCAATCGCCCAGCCTCTAAAAAAGCCAGCGCCGCGCCTTCGCTCTCTTCAATCGCGATTTCGACGGCGCGTTTGGCGGTGGTGAGGAGGGATTGGGCGCGGTTACGAGACAATTCCCCTTGCTCGGCTAACTCTCGAAATTTCAATTGCGCCGCCCCTTCAATTCGTGGGACAAAAACGCTTCGAACGTCCCTTGGATAAAGATGAAGCTGTCCGGTTGCGCCTGTAATATATCGCTCAATCTGAATTTGACCTGCAAATGAGCGGAGGTATGCAGCAAGATAATATGGATCGAGGTCGGCTTGACGCAGAACTGTGACTTCACTGACGGTGCCAAGACCAGAGACGCTGACAGTTTCTACTCGACCAATCGAACCAAACCCAATGGATGAAATCAAGACATCGCCCTTATTGAGAGCAAAAGAAGGTTCTGCTGCGGTGGCCTTCAGAAGAACGGCGGGATCAACGTTTTTCCCGACATTTCCTGACCGGACAATCGGAATGGTTCCTGCTTCGGAGTATTGCACAGTGCGGCCACTGGTTACTTCGCCCAGCTCGCCAAGTGAGACCATTTCAAATTTGCTAGAAAGTTCCAATTCGAGTTCAGAAACGGCGGGAGCGTGAAATTGGGAGTCAAAGCGCCCTGCGATGCGGACAGCGGCGGCAGAGCGGGTGTAGGTGAGTGGTTCGGGCGGCGACCAGCCCCCAAGCCCAAGCGCCTCAATCAGCGTGGCCTCTGCGGTTTGTTGGGCTTGGGTTGCTGCTATTGTTTGCGCCTTAGCCTGTTGGATCGTTTTGGCGACTGCTTCCTCCAATTCACCGAAGCGGGGTATGTCGAACTGATCCATATCAACAAGGGTTAGCCCACCTTGGAGCGCTCCCCTAGTCAATTGGCGAATACGGTTTTGTCCAAACGAACTTGAAAGATATGCCGCCAGATATTCGGGCAATATCGATTTGGGTCGAAGGATAGCCAGCTTGCAGCTACACGTTGCCTCATCATCGCTATCGAAAAGACTAACCGAGCCGATTGTGCCGACAATGGACAAAAGCACATCACCCTTTTGTAGATGAGATCGCTTCATATAAGGGCGTTGATAAGCTTCAGGCGTGATAAAGGTAGCCTTCGCCTGTTCGGCAAAGAACGTCCCCGAAATATCCTGCCCCCGATAATAGGGGATGCCTTCTTCGGTATAACAATCGCTGATCGTGAAATGATTGCCGTCGGACACCTTAGCCGTATCGGTGAGCGGTTCGAGATTGTGGCGACTGAGCGCAAGAAGCGCTGATGTAAAATCATCCTTGAAAAATTCAGCATCCAAGCGGAGCGTCCGCTCAAGCGCTGACTTCGCCACCACCGCCACTTCCAGCCCCTCCACCAGCGCATCGAACCGTGCGCTGTCAAAGGGGCTTAGTGAAAAAAACTGAGGTTCTCGCGCCTCCCAAACTCTGCGAAGGCTTCGGCAATCCCATCGCGTGTCAGGCCGTCATGATTGAACAGATCATGCGCCACGATAAAGTGCCCGTGGCCATCGCGCATCGGGCGGCCATCATCGCCCTTCACATAAATCTTATCGCCGCTGGTATCCTTGCTCGCCATTTGTTGGGTGGCAAAGAAGATGTCGTAATCCTCTTTGCGTGGGCACATCGGCCCCGCCTTTGCATCATCATTCCATTTCTGTACAAACAGCACGCTGGTCTTGGTGCCGGTATGCGGTTTGAAGCTGTTGGGGTGCAGCCCGACCACCGCGAGCACACGGCACCGCTCCATAATGTAATCGCGCACCCGTTTGTCGCTGGCATTGTTGAACCGCCCCTGCGGCAGCACAACCGCCATCCGCCCGCCGGGCCTAAGCATATCGAGATTGCGTTCGATAAACAGCAGATCGCGCCCGACGGCCTTCTCACGCTTTCCGGTCTTGGCATTATGCGCCAGGTCATATTCAGAGAGGATTGCATCCTGCTTGATGTCGCCCGCAAACGGTGGGTTGGCCATCAGAATGTCGAATGAGAACGCCTTGTCATCATTGCCCGTGCGGCGCTTGCGCAATCCCTGCCAGCCGTGATTATAGGCCGCGTTCCATTCATCATCCTTGGCCATATCGGCCCAGCGTTTCCAATCAAGCGCATTCAAGTGCAGCACATTGGTTTCACCGTCACCCGCGATCAGATTAAGGCAGCGGGCAACGCGGACACAGCGTTCATCAAAATCAATCGCAAACACATTGTTCCGGACATAATCGGTACAGCGCGGGTGCTTGGCATCCATCGTGAACAGGTTTGATCGCGGCTTGCCCAAATCATCCATGATGTCGTTCCAGACATGGAACATGGCGTGGAGCGTGAAGCCCGCAGACCCCGCCGCAGTATCAACCACGCTCTCATTTTCCTGCGGGTTGAGCATCTTCGCACACATATCAATCACCCAGCGCGGGGTGAAATACTGGCCCTTTTCGCCCTTGGCGCTTTGATTGACGAGATATTCAAAGGCATCATCAACCACATCAAGGTTAGAATTGAACAGTTTCCAGCTTTCGAGGCTGCCGACGCAGATTTTGAGATGTTCGGCGTTGAGGCGGATCACGTCCTTTTCGGGAAAGACGCCGGGCCATTTTGCGCGGGCATCGTCAAACACGCCGCCCAGCGTGCGTTTCACCCGTTCGGCAGTATCATTGTTGCGGAAACGCAAATGGGCGTATTTGCCCCGGTGGCATTCCATCTCGTCATACAGCTTGATGAAGACGAGTTTGAACACTTCCTCAAAAACATCAACGCCCGCATTGGCGAGGACTTCATTCTCCATATCGAGCACAATATCGCGCAGGGTGCGGGCACGTTCCTTTTTGGCGGCGCGCTCGGCTTCCTTGTCGAGCAGGTTCTGGATCGTCCAAGGTTCGTTGACGATGGCGGCTATGGTCTGGCTGGCAGTCGGAAAGGCGGAAATGGGCGTGAAATGGTTGGGATTGTTGCGGTTCCACACCACCGCCTCAACGCCGTTGCTCCACATCGCGAGCGGGGCACCGGTGGCGTTGGTATAGGATTTGAGCTGATCCTTGCCGTCCTTTTCCTTCGCATGCTTAATCTCGATAATCGCGTAGATCGATCCGGCATGATCTTCATCGGTGATTACAATATCGGCGCGCTTAGACGTATCGCGGCCCATGGTGATCGGGTCTTCGACGCGGATGCGGGACAGTGGATAGCCATACTCGCTGGTCAGGCGGTGGAGCCAGACTTGGCGGATCACTTCCTCGGGCTTGGCCTGAACGTCCTTGTCACGTGACAGGCAGCGGAAATAGAGCTTGCCGTTCTTTTCGCTGGCGCGCGCGGCAAGGGTGGCGCGTTCCGCATCATTCAGCACTGATAAGGATCGGCCCAGTTCACCCGATTGATATGCGTCGAACATGCTCATGACCCCAAACTTGCTGAAGCGTCACCCCCTGCCCGTTCTGAGCGAGAGGATCAAGGAAACGAAAGTTCAGGGCACATTTTTAGCGCGAAGCCCGCAGCGTTACAGCAAAGGCGGATCGCCGGTGCGGCCCGCAGGGACTTGCTCGGTATCAGTGGAGTTGGTGCCGGAGTTGGTGCCGGTGTTGGTGCCAGCGGGCATGGTTGTCGTGCTTGGCCACCCGTGCCTGAGCCAGATTTGCCAAAGTCTGCCGAGACTGAGACGCCGACGTTGGTCTGGCTTGACTTAAAGGTTGAGGTGTCTTGCTGGCTCGTGAGGGTGAGGCTGCCCGCCTGCACTTCGACCCGGTTGCCGCTGAGCTGCGCGCCTTCGAGCGTGAGTGCGCCCGGTGTTACGATGCGCGCGGTGCCGCCAGCGCTTAGGACGCTCTCGATATTGGTGACATCGCGGCCATTGCTATTGCCCTTGCCAAGATTGAGCGAGGCGTTGGGCGAGAGGCCCGATGCACTGATCGTGACGCCGATATCAATGCCGACGGATTTATTCTTCGAGGTGGAGGTGTCGATTTCTTGCGCGGACGTGAAGCTGATCGCGCCGGGGGCGGAAAGGGTGAGATCGCGCGTGGCGGTGACGCTGCTGCCGACGACGTTGATGGTGCCAGCGGAGGCGTTTTCGGACACGCGCCCACTAGACGCGTCGCCTGCACCGCGTGCGATGATGTTGACATCGCCGCCTGCGATCGATGAGCCGACAACGGTTTGATCGGTCGAAGCGCTGGTCGATTTAGACTTGGAGAAGCCAACGCTGACGCTGACCGAGCCGAGGCTGGTGAGGTCGCCCAGTTTCTTGATGTCCTTGACCGCGCCAATGGCATCCTTGGCCGCGTCAACGCTGTTGGCAACCGCAAGGCCAGCCGCAACGCCCGCAACCGCTTGGGTGCGCGCACTGCCCGCGCTGGTCGCTAGCTTGGTGAGTGAGGTTGCCGCCTGAATGCCAGCGATGAGCGGCGAGTTGAGCTTGAGCGAGACGCCGAAGCTTGATGATTTGGAGAGGCTTGTGCTGTTGGCGGTATCGGTTGCGTTCTCAATGCGGACGGATTCGCCGATCAGGTTGACGGTACCGGGGGCGGCGACTTGGCTTCCTGTAATGGTCAGCGCTTTTCCGGCGTTG
>JAYTMV010000323.1:0-2963 GCA_043728175.1 Sphingomonadales bacterium | reverse complement strand
GTCAGCGCCTTCATCCGCATTAGCGTCCGGCGGACATCGGGATGTTCGATAATCGCGACGGGAGCGGCCGTTTCAGCGCCAGCGCGCGCCGATTGAATACGCTGCATAGCATAAGCAATCGCGGTCTGCGTCGCGCGCTCGCCAATTTCAACACCTTGAAGACCAACATTCAACCGCGCATTGTTCATCATCGTAAACATCGCGCGTATTCCGCCCATTTCGGGGCCAATCAGATGCCCCGTGCACGCATCGTCATCACCAAACGCCAGCACGCAGGTCGGCGAAGCATGGATGCCGAGCTTATGCTCGATTGAGACGCAGCGCACGTCGTTGCGGCTGCCATCAGGGCGGATTTTGGGCACGAGAAACAGCGAGATACCCTTCGTCCCCGCAGGCGCGCCCGGCGTGCGCGCGAGGACTAGGTGAATGATATTCTCGGCCAGATCATGCTCGCCAAAGGTGATGTAAATCTTCGTGCCCTTGATCAGGAAGCTGCCATCGCCCTGCGGCGTCGCGGTGGTGCGGAGCGCGCCGACGTCTGAACCCGCCTGCGGCTCAGTCAGGTTCATCGTCCCCGTCCATTCGCCAGTCACAAGTTTTGGCAGATAATGATCACGCTGTTCATCACTGCCATGCTGGGCAATCGCCTCAATCGCGCCAACCGTAAGCATCGGGCAAAGTGTGAACGCCATATTCGCGGTGCCCAGATCCTCAAGAACGACCGTGGCGAGAGCGAACGGCAAGCCCTGCCCGCCGAACGTTTCGGGCCCGTCAAGCGATCCCCAACCGCCCTCGACATAAGCCTTGTAAGCCTCACGAAAGCCCGGCGGCATCGTTACCGCGCCGTCTTTCCATTGCGCACCGTGCTGATCACCGACCCAATTGAGTGGCCCCCATTCGCCGTGCGCGAAACTCCCCGCACCCTCAAGGATCGCATCAACCATATCGGGCGAGGCAGCGGCAAAGCGCTCAGTCGCGGCGAGTTCATCAATCCGCGTCACGGTTTCAAGAACGAAGCGTTGTTCGGCAATCGGGGGGGTGTAAGTCATGCGTGATACTCAGGTTGGCAGGATCAATTCAGCACCGCTATAGCGGCGACCATGCCAAGCGCAAAACCCAGTTTTACCACCCGCATTTGCCCTTACGGCGGAGCGACGATTGCCGAGGCCGCAGCGCTGATTAAGGCGGGCGGAGTCGTCGCGGTGCCAACCGAAACAGTTTACGGGCTCGCAGGCGACGCGACCAACGGCGCGTCGGTCGCCGCGATTTACGCCGCCAAAGGCCGCCCGAGTTTCAATCCGTTGATCGTCCATGTGGCTGACCTTGAAGCGGCTGAGCGAATCGCGGTTTTTGGTGAGGCGGCGCGGGTTTTGGCGGCAGCACATTGGCCGGGGCCGCTCACGCTCGTTCTGCCAATGCGCAGCGATAGCGGGATCGCAAGCCTCGTGACCGCAGGCCTTTCCACCATTGCAATCCGTGTACCCGCCCACCCGGCGATGCAGGCGCTGCTCACATCGTGCGGACGCCCGCTTGCAGCACCTAGCGCAAATGCCAGCGGCAGCATCAGCCCGACCCGCGCGAGCCATGTCGCATCGAGCCTAAATGGTCGCATCCCAATGATCATTGACGCAGGTGCCTGTGCCGTCGGGCTGGAATCAACCATCATCGCGGTTAGTGAGAACAGCGCGCTCCGCCTGCTCCGCCCCGGCCCGATTGACCTTGGCCTGTCGCTTGAAAGCGGCGGCACCATCGAAGCCCCCGGCCAACTCGCCAGCCACTATGCGCCCGCAAAACCGCTGAGGCTCAACGCGGTCGCGGCCGCACCCGATGAATGGCTCATCGGCTTTCGTGACGTTGCGGGCGATGCCACCCTATCGCCAAGCGGCAACCTAATCGAAGCCGCAGCCAACCTATTCGACCTGCTCCATCAGGCCGACGCATCACCGCGCGCAAAGATCGCGGTTGCGCCGATACCGGGCGAAGGCTTGGGATTGGCGATCAACGACCGATTGGCAAGGGCCGCAGCCTAACCCTTCAACCGCTCGGCAAAGCCTTTGCGTAATTTCGCAAGCTTGGGCGGAATCACCGCGAGGCAATAACCGTTTGATTGCCCCTCGCCGTCCCAATAGCGCTGATGATAATCCTCGGCGGGATACCAGAGTGCCATTTGCTCAATCGTCGTCACAATCGGTTTTGACTGGTCGGCCTGCGCCCGCGCAATCCCGGCGCGCGCCTCAGCCTCTTGGGCCTCGTCCTCAACAAACAATGCCGAGCGGTACTGGGTGCCAACATCATTGCCCTGCCGATTGAGCTGCGTCGGATCATGCGTTGCGAAATGAATGTCGAGGATGTCGGCGTAGCTGATCAGCGCGGGATCATAAGTCACCCGGATCGCCTCGGCATGGCCGGTATTGCCGCTGCAGACTTGTTTATAAGTCGGGTTGACGACGCTGCCGCCGATATAGCCGCTCTCCACCGCGATCACCCCGGTCAGGCTCTGAAACACCGCCTCAACACACCAGAAACAGCCGCCAGCGATGATGCAAGATGATGGGGTGTTCATTGGGTGGCTCCTGTAGTTTTTCCTAAGATGGGGACGGGTAGATCAACCGCCAAGGGGAAACGACAAATTTCGCGAGACTGCGCCACGTTATGCGAAATTGACATCCTCGCTCATTGAAATATGGTCACACATATGATACCAACAGAACGTGTGTTAGAGGAATATTTGGATGGCCAAGAGCGCAGCCCCTTCCGGCGCTGGCTTGAGGCACTTGATCCAAAGGCACGTGCCAAGGTTACTGTTGCGGTTTCAAGAGTTGAGCAGGGCAACGATAGCGCGATTAAGTCCGTCGGCAACGGGGTTTGTGAGATCAGGATCGATTGGGGGCCGGGCTACCGGGTCTATTTCGGTTTTGACGGTGCGACGCTCATCATCCTCTTGGCGGGCGGCACCAAACAGC
>JAYTMV010000322.1:0-4117 GCA_043728175.1 Sphingomonadales bacterium | reverse complement strand
GCCTTGATGCCAGGCATGAGTGTTGGGGAATCACTGCGCCTTGCAGTTGCGCGGATGCCCAAAATGTTCGGTATTGTTGCACTGTTTTTGATTGCGCTGATTGTGACGATGATTCCAATTGTGATCATCCTCAAATTTTCGGGCGCGCCGATCAGCGCGAATATGACCGCTGAGGAATTGCCCGCAATGGCCATTTTATTAGTGCTTATTGTTGGTGCGGTGCTGCTTTATGCCAGCGCGCGTTTGGTGACGCTCAGTGCTGCCGTGGTTGACCGTAACCCACCTGTTATTGAGGCGATCAAATCAAGCTTTGTCGCAACACGCGGGATTGCGGCGAAGATCGTTGGCGTGGTGCTGCTGTTTTTCGTGGTGACGCTCGTTGTTAGCGGCGCGGCTGCTTCAATATCAGGTATTCTTTTTGGGATGCTTGGCAAAGCGGTTGGTGCGCCACTGCTTGGCAAAGGCCTCACCGTGCTCGTCACTGGTATGGTCTCGGCATTGCTGTCAATTGTTTCGACCGTGTTCGCCGCGATGCTTTACCGCAAGCTATCAACCCAATAGCGGAATTTGCGGCGCGGCATCGCGTGGTAACACACCTATGACCCGTGGATCGGGAAAGGTTTCGATCTCACGCTTGATCGCAACAAAGCCTTGCCCCCGGTAAAAACCAAGCGCGGATGGATGATCAAGCGTGCACGTATGCACCCAAACGCGCGCAACCCCTGCCCGCCACGCCAGCGCCATCGTCTGCGCCATCAGCCAGCGGCCATGCCCGGCACCCGCAAGTTCAGGAACCAGCCCGAAATAGGCAATTTCACAGTCGGGACTTTTACGAAAATCAAGCTCAAGCATCCCGACTTCAATGCCCGTCGGGTCAACAACAGCGTATAGCGCAACCGCGCTATCAGTCAGGATGGCTGACAGTTCATCATCGGGCATCACAAGCCGCGAAAACCACAGCCACGGCGCGCCCACCCGCGTAAACAGCACACGGTACTTGGCTAGTTCAGGTACAGGCCAGCGCACCAAGCGCAGGCGGCTTTCAGGTATCGGACGCAGCGCTGGGCGCACCCGCATTTCAAGGTGGGTAACGATGGTGGCGAGATGATCGCTTGGAACTGGCGTCATCCCCATAGTTTCAAACCCATTCAGCGACCGGCGGCAGGCTCATCAGGATTGCATCGATATTGCCCCCGGTTTTGAGGCCAAAAAGTGTGCCCCGATCATAGACGAGGTTGAACTCAGCATAGCGCCCCCGCCACACAAGCTGCGTGTGCTTTTCCGCAGGCGTAGAGGGCATTCCCATCCGCCGACGGATCAGCTTTGGATAAATATCAAGAAACGCCTCCCCCACCGCGCGGGTCAGCGCGAAATTATCAGCAAAATGGGTATCGCCGTCACAGTCGAGATGATCGTAGAAAATACCGCCGACGCCGCGATGGATTTTGCGGTGGGGAATCCAGAAATAATCATCGGCCCACTGCTTAAAGCGCGGATAATCCCCTGCCGGGCTTGCCGCACATGCGGCCTCCATTGCGGCATGAAACTCTGCTGTGTCATCATCATAAGGGATTGGCGGATTAAGATCAGCCCCGCCACCAAACCAGTTCTTCTGCGTTACTAAATAGCGTGTGTTCATATGCACGGCAGGCGCATGTGGATTGGCCATGTGCGCGACGAGGCTAATCCCGGTTGCGAAAAAATTGGGGTTCTCACTCGCGCCGTGCATCGTCTTGGCAAATTCAGGGGCAAAGGCACCACCAACGGTTGAGACGTTGACCCCCACCTTTTCAAAAACCTTGCCCTTCATCAGGCCTTGGACGCCGCCACCGCTTTCACCGCTTGCATCGTCATCGCGGTACCACTGAGTGTAACCGAAGCTGGCGTCGCTTCCCGCCTCACGTTCAATTGCCTCAAAAGCTGAGCAAATCTGGTTCCGCAAGCTTTCAAACCAAGTACGCGCGGTCATCTGTCTATCGTCGAGAATCATTATATGCCCCAAAGTTCAGGAAGGTAGCTGCCCGGTTTGGCGAAGCGCCTCGCCAAGCGCAATGCCAGCGGCAACCGAGACATTCAAGGAGCGAACATGAATGCCAAGCGGAATGCGCAGCGCCCTGTCACACTCATCACGTACTGCATCAGGAACGCCCGCGCTTTCCTGCCCAAACAGCAGAACATCGTCAGCAGCAAAGGCAAAATCATGGACGCGGGTTTCGGCTTTGCTTGATAGCAACAGCACGCGACCCTTCTGTGCGGCACGAAATGCCGTCCAATCGACATGCCGCGTCAGCGCAACATGATCGATATAATCCATTCCCGCACGCTTCATACGCTTATCCGAAAAAGCGAAGCCGCAGGGTTCGATAATATCGACTGCGACATCAAAGCACGCCGCGAGGCGGAGCATCGCGCCAAGGTTGCCCGGAATCTCAGGTTGATAAATCGCAAGTCGCATCACAGCGCGCTATCATCCCTGTCAAAGCGGTACAAGTTGCCGCTACCTAGGGCAATTGCTTGGTTGCATCTTGCCACAAGATCGCTATTCAGCGCTGAAAATAAGCGTAATGCAAATGCAATATACGCAATACAGGATGGATGCCGAAAACAGGCAAATGCTGGGCTCGCAAGGCAAAGCTTATACAGATTTAGACAGGGCAAGGTTGGAACATGGCAACTGTTGGACAAAGCGAATCACTGGACGCTGGCGTGTCAGAAGGCGTTCGTCGCCGTGATTTTATTCATATCGCAGCGGTAAGCTGGGCAGGCGTTGGGGCGGCGGCGATTATATTGCCACTGGTCAATCAAATGAATGCGTCCGCAGATGTGCTTGCGCTTGCATCGATTGAGGTTGATCTCTCTGCAATCGCAACTGGTCAGGCGATCAAAACGAGCTGGCGCAAACAACCGATTTTCATTCGTAACCTTACGTCCGTTGAGATTGCCGATGCTAACAAGGTTGATGTTGGAACACTGCGCGATCCGCAAACGCTGGCTGAGCGCACCAAGGCTGGCAAAGAGAATTGGTTGATTACACTCGGCGTGTGCACCCATCTTGGTTGTGTGCCGCTTGGCGCAGCGGCGGGCGAAGTTCGCGGCGATTTTGGCGGATATTTCTGCCCATGCCACGGCTCGCATTATGATAGCGCGGCACGCATCCGCAAAGGGCCAGCACCTGCAAATCTGGCGGTTCCCGAATATGAATTCACGTCAGACACGGTTGTTAAGATTGGTTGAGGCCATCCAGTTTCAAGCAAGATTGATTTAAGGACACACGACAATGAGCTTTTCCTGGGCAAAACAATATCAGCCAACAACGCCACTTGGCCAATGGGTTGATGAGCGCCTCCCGCTCCCCCGCTTTGTGTATAATGCGGTGGGCGCAGGCTATCCGACGCCGCGCAACCTCAATTATTTCTGGAATTTTGGTTTTCTTGCCGGGGCCGCATTGATGATTCAAATCATCACCGGGATCGTTCTCGCGATGCACTATGCCGCCAACGGCGCGATTGCATTCGATTCGGTTGAACATATCATGCGTGATGTGAATTCAGGTTGGTTGATCCGCTACGCCCATGCCAACGGCGCAAGCATGTTCTTCATCGTTGTTTATATCCACATTTTCCGGGGGCTATATTTCGGCTCTTACAAAGCGCCGCGTGAGATGCTGTGGTTGCTCGGCGTCGTCATTTTCCTGCTAATGATGGCAACTGCGTTCATGGGCTATGTGCTGGTCTGGGGGCAAATGAGCTTCTGGGGCGCGCAGGTGATTACGGGCTTCTTCTCCGCCTTGCCGCTTGTGGGTGAGCCAATTCGCCAGTGGTTGCTCGGCGGATTTGCGCCTGATAACGCGACACTTAATCGCTTTTTCTCGCTTCACTATCTGCTGCCATTTGTGACGCTGGGTGTGATCATCCTGCACATCTGGGCTTTGCATATTCCCGGTTCGAACAACCCAACTGGTGTGAATGTGAAAAGCGAACAGGATACGGTGCCGTTCCACCCCTATTACACCGCAAAAGACAGTTTTGGCGTTGCGATCTTCTTGATAGTTTTTGCGGGGCTGATTTTCTTTGCGCCGAATATGCTTGGGCACGCCGATAACTACATTCCGGCCAAC
>JAYTMV010000321.1:0-4465 GCA_043728175.1 Sphingomonadales bacterium | reverse complement strand
AACCGCCGTGCGTTCAAGCGTCAGGTCAGCCGCCTTCAAGCAACGTTCAAGCCCAAGGTTTGACATCACTGTCGCCACCACACCGCCGCCGCGCAATTTGCCCGCCGTCGCCCAGCTTTTGCCGATCAGCGCCATGATCTGATCACCGTCAATCACCTTGCCGTGCTCATCAACAATGATAAGCCGATCCGCGTCACCATCAAGCGCAATGCCAATATCAGCGCCGCTCGCGACCACGGTTTCTTGGAGGAGTTCGGGCGCGGTTGATCCGCATTTTTCGTTGATGTTGGTGCCATTGGGCGAAACGCCAATCGCAATCGTCTTTGCGCCCAATTCCCAAAGTGCAGACGGGGCGACCTGATAGGCGGCCCCATTGGCGCAATCGATCACGATCTTGAGCCCGTCGAGCCGCAAATCTTCGGGGAAGCAGGATTTGGCAAAGTGGATATAACGCCCGCGCGCATCCTCAACCCGGCGCGCGCGCCCGATTTTGGCCGAGGCAGCAAGCTCGGGTTCGCCTGCCAGCAATGCCTCAATCTCGCGCTCATCGGCGTCGGAGAGCTTATAGCCGTCGGGGCCGAACAGCTTGATGCCATTATCATAATAAGGGTTATGGCTCGCCGAAATCATCACGCCAAGGTCAGCGCGCATTGAGCGGACGAGCATCGCAACCGCAGGCGTTGGCATCGGCCCAACCTGAACCACATCCATGCCAACACTCGTAAAGCCAGCAACCAGCGCGTTTTCGATCATATAGCCCGAAAGCCTTGTATCCTTGCCAAGCACAATACGGTGGCGGTGATCGCCGCGCACAAAATGCGCACCCGCCGCCATGCCGATCTTCATCGCCATTTCGGCGGTCATCGCACCAGTGTTGGTGCGCCCCCTGATCCCGTCAGTTCCGAAAAATTTGCGGCTCATACTAATCCCACCCTTACGCACTATTCGATGATGCTTTGCGCCAACGCGCGCGAAAACGGAAGCAAATTAACCATTAAGCACCAGTTCACGGCACGCTTTCTAACAGTCACCCAATATTAGGAAAGGGAGTATCTCCATGTTCAAAACCACAAATCGTTCCACAGCATTGTTTGCCGCCTCAGCGCTGTTGCTTAGCGCAACCGCAGCCAACGCAATTGAGGCTGGCAAAACCGTCGCTGCGCAAGCACCTGTGCTTGCCGCTCAAGATGATGGCGAACGGCGCAGCGGTGGCGGCGGCTTCCTTGGCAATATCTTTGGCTGTCAGTCGAGCGGCAGCAAGCAAGAAATTGGCGCAGCCGTTGGTGGCATCGCGGGCGGCCTTCTTGGCAACCGGATTGCAGGCCGCAACAGCCGCACGCTTGGCACCGTTCTCGGCGGTGTGCTTGGCGCTGCGGGCGGATCAGTGCTTGGCTGCAAACTCCAGAAGAATGACCGGGCGAAGGCCGAACGCGCGCTTGAAAATGCGGTGGCAACCAATCAGAGCCAGACATGGGAAAACCCCGAAACCGGCGCATCAGGCCGTGTCGAGGTTGGCCAAACCGCAAGCGGTGCTGCACTTTCAGACATTAAATTCGCCAATGGTGTTGAACCAGCAGAGGGTTATGACCGGGTGAACGGCGCGTTTATCTCAACCAGCAGCGCCAATATCCGTAGTGCGCCGGGCACCAATGCGAAGGTCATTGGCAAACTCGCCAGTGGACAAAATGTCTGGGTGCCCGCCTCGGTTTCCGGTTCGCCGTGGATGCTGATTTCTAGCGGCGGCGTTGGCCAAGGCTATGTCTCATCAGCGCTGCTGAAGCGTGCCGCGATTAATACGGCGGCGGCTGGCTGCAAATCAATCCGTCAAACCGTCTCAACCGCGAGCGGCGCAACCGAGTCCGAAAATCTTCAAGCCTGCAAAGGCAAGGATGGCCAGTGGGTAATGACCCGGGTTTAGGGCATTGACGCTGCCCGTACTGACATAACACTGAAACCTGGTTGGCAAGAGTGTCAATTATGTTCACAGTGATTACATAATGTCCGATGCTGGTAACATAAAGCCCGAAAAACGTGGCTATCATCACGGTGATCTTCGCGCGGCGTTGATTGACACCGGGATGCGGCTGATTGAATTTAGCGAAGCTGATCAGCTAAGCCTAAGGCAGGTGGCGCGCGAGGTGGGGGTGAGCGCGGCTGCCGTCTATCGCCATTTTCCTGATAAGGATGCCTTCCTTGCTGCGCTTGCCGAGGAAGGACTCAACCGTCTGGGCGCGGCGCAGCGGCAGGCGGCGGCAGACGTCGGCTACGGCTCAGAAGGCTTCAACGCATCGGGGCGAACCTATGTGCGGTTCGCGCTTAAGCATCCCGCACTGTTCAAAATGATCATGTCACATACGCCGCAGGTTGATCATTTTGCGGCTGATGCGGAGAGCGTTTCAAGCCCAATGCGCTGGTTACGCAGCAGCGTGGCTGCTCTTGCCCCCGAGGAAGCCACGCCCGAACAACTGCGCAGTGCTGCACTGCGCGCATGGTCAAAGGTTCACGGCCTCTCCATGCTGATGCTCGACGGCCAAATCGAACCTGATGATAGCCTGATTGAGGCAGTGCTTGATGGCCACGATATTTGGCCCGCGCCTGTTTCAACCAATCTCGAAAATTGAATAGATCGGCCCCTGCGCGGTTTGTTCGCCCGTGCCAACCGCGATAACATTATTGAGCCAAGCATGGCGTTCGTCGCCGCATTCAAACCGCGCTGAGATGGCCAGCGAATATTCGGAAGCATTTAGCAGCGCGCCCCTGCCAAAGCGCGCCATTGCCTCAGGTTCAGCCACAAAACGCCCCTGATAGGTGAGATAGATCAGCGCGCCATCATCAGTTTTGAGCGTCAGGCGCACATCAATCACCATCACCCCGTCGGGTCGGTTGATCACCCAATCTGCGCCGGGCCGCACGGTTCCGTTCAAGCGGTCGCCCGAAAACACCCCGCCGCTGACAGGCGCTATCCGGCGCAGCCCAGCCGGCGTCTTGCCGATTATGGCCATTCCCGCGAAGTCAACGGTGAGTGAAAGCGTAAGGAGATGACGGTGTTTCAATATCATGATTGCATCGGCTTTAGCAGCACGGCAAGATAGGCGCAAAGGGAGAGCGGAATGGACATCACAGCGCGCAGGCCGGGGCCGTCGGTGCAAGAGGTTTTTGCGTGCGATACCAATCCCGCACCCCCGACAATGCGCGAGGAATCGCCAGCCATAGGCCAAAGCAGCGATGACATTTCAATCGAACGCTATTTCGCCAAAGACTGGCATGACCGTGAGGTCGAAAAAGTCTGGCGCAAGACATGGCAGCTTGCCTGCCGGGTTGAGCAAATCCCGGCTGTCGGCGATCATATGATTTACGAGATCGTTCAGGACTCTTTGATTATCACGCGAACTAGCCCCGATGAAATCCGCGCTTATGTGAATAGTTGCCTCCACCGTGGCACGATGCTGCGCACCGAGGGCGGATGCGTGAAGCAATTTCGTTGTCCGTTCCACGGCTGGACATGGAACATCGATGGCACGCTCAAGATCATCCCCGGACAGTGGGATTTCAGCCACGTCGATAAGGCCAGCATGAACCTGCCCGAGGCAAAGGTTGGGACTTGGGGTGGGTTTGTCTTCGTCAATTTCGATCCAGAGTGTGAGCCGCTTGAGACCTATCTCGAAAACCTGCCCGAGCATTTTGCCGCGTTCAATCTGGAGGATCGCTACCTTGCCGCGCATGTGGCGAAGATCATGCCGTGCAATTGGAAACTGGCGATGGAGGCGTTTAACGAGGCTTATCATGTCGGCATCGCGCACCCACAGGTGCTTGGCTATTACGGCGATACCAACACGCAATATGATGTTTGGCCCGGCGTGCGCCACGTTAGCCGGATGATCAGCGTTCAGGGTGTGCCATCACCTGCAATGACCGGAATCCCGCCCGAACGCACAATTGAAGAAATGCGCCGCGATGTGCCCTTTTTCGCGGGTAAACCGATTGAAGTAGGCGAAGGCGAAACCGCGCGCGGCAAACTGGCCGAACGTGCGCGTGAAAAAATCTCGCGTTCGATTGGGCGTGATATGTCAGACTTGTCAGATACTGAATCGCTCGATCTGATCGAATATATGCTGTTCCCCAATATGGTGCCGTGGGGCGGGCAGGCGCTGCCGATCACCTACCGTTTCCGCCCGTATGAGGATGATCCCGAACGGTCGCTGATGGAGATTATGTTTCTATTTTCTAAAGCACCCGACGGCAGCCACCCGGCACCCGCCACAATGAACCTGCTGCGCGAAGACCAAAAATGGGCCGATGCGCCCGAACTGGGTTCCGCTGCGATGGTTGCCGATCAGGATACCGACAATCTGATGCGTATTCAAAAAGGTTTACGCGCCTCAAAAAAGCCCGGAGTCACCCTCGCGCGCTATCAGGAAAGCCGAATCCGCCATTTCCACGAGACTTTGGATGCCTATATGGCGCG
>JAYTMV010000320.1:0-5905 GCA_043728175.1 Sphingomonadales bacterium | reverse complement strand
AGAGTGTGTTTTGAAACTTGTTGCGGCCGTACTTGGCTGCATGTCCTAAGCTTTGCACGGGGTGTGCCAGTTTTGAAAAGTGGCAGATTTCTAAGCTTTCTGGCATATTAACAGGGTCAGCAGGCTATGTTAATAATGCTAGACATTGGTGATTTATCCTAATAGTTGGTAATCATGGAACGCGACAATCAATTCATCGGGCAATCGGGCGCATTCCTTGATAGTGTCGAGCGTGCGAGCCGCGCCGCAGCGCTCAATCGCCCGGTTTTGGTTATCGGCGAACGCGGGACGGGTAAGGAACTGGTTGCCGAGCGGCTCCACCGTCTAAGCCCGCGCTGGGATGGGCCGCTGGTTACGATGAACTGTGCAGCTCTCGCTGAAACGCTGATTGAGGCTGAACTGTTCGGGCATGAGGCAGGTGCATTTACTGGCGCGACCAAAGTGCGCATCGGGCGCTTTGAAGAGGCTGATGGGGGCACGTTGTTCCTTGATGAGTTGGCCACGCTGTCAGCGGGCGCGCAGGAGCGGCTGCTTCGTGCGGTTGAGTACGGCGAGGTGACGCGGATTGGATCGAACCGCCCAGTGCGGGTTGATGTTCGCATCGTTGCCGCCACCAATGAGCATCTGCCGAGCCTTGTCGAGCGCGGGCGGTTCCGTGCTGACCTTCTCGATCGGCTGGCGTTTGAAGTTGTTACACTTCCACCCTTGCGCGCACGTGACGGCGATGTGCCTGTGCTTGCCGATCATTTTGGGCGACGGATGGCGGCAGAGCTTGATTGGCCAAGCTGGCCGGGTTTCTCAAAAGATGCAGCGGCGCTTCTGCGTGCGCATGATTGGCCGGGTAACGTCCGTGAGCTTCGCAATGTGATTGAGCGCGCGGTGTACCGTTGGGAAGATAGCGACACCCCGATTGATCATATCGAATTTGATCCCTTCGCCTCGCCGTGGCGACCCGCAAGTGCCGAGGTGCAGTCAGCGTCCGCAAATAGCTCACCGAGTGCCTCCACCACCTCCACCAAGCCGCTTGCGCCAACAGGTGATTTGCGCAAGGCGGTTGAAACGCATGAACGCGATTTGCTTGAGGCTGCTCTCAACAATCACCGCCATAACCAGCGCGCGACGGCCAAGGCGCTCAATCTGAGCTATGATCAACTTCGCCACACAATGCGGCGCCACGGGATGCTGGGAAGTTAGGCTTTCTCTTCCTCACCGCCAAGGCCGTGCTTCAACAGCATCGGCATATTCGCCATTACGAACAGCATTGAGAGTATCGGCACACCCCAAACCTTAACTGTGAGCCACGTATCAAAGCTTGCGAGTGCCCGCAAAACCTCATTCATTCCCGCTAATGCGACAAAGAACAGCGCCCAATTGCGGCTGAGCATGATCCAACCACGATCATCAAGCCCGGTAAATGCGGGGCCGATAACAAATTTCAGCAAGGATTTGCCGCGCATCAGTCCGCCAAGCAACAGCCCGCCGAGCATCAGGTAAATGATCGTCGGCTTAATCTGGATAAATTTCTGATCATTGAAATAAATGGTTAGCCCACCAGAACCAACCACCAGAATCGCCGATAGCCACATCATCGGTGTGACATGGCCAACCTTCCATTTCGAAATCGCAATCGCCACGACAATCGCAACCATGAAAACAGCAGTGCCAGCGATGATCCCGGCAAATTTATAGACGATGAAAAATATAATCAGCGGCACATAATCAAGCACCATGGGCAGCCAGCTTGGGTGCGGCTTTGCGGCTTTTGCATCGCTCATGTGTTTGCTCCGGCAATCACTTGCGCCATTTCCTGCGCATCAAACGGGCGTAGGTCATCAAGCGTTTCACCAACCCCAACCGCATGGATTGGCAGCTTGAACTTCTCCGCCGCCGCAACGAGAACGCCGCCGCGCGCGGTGCCATCAAGTTTTGTCATCACTAGGCCAGTCACTCCAGCCACCTCCTTGAAAGTTTCAATCTGTGAAAGGGCATTTTGCCCAACGCCCGCATCAAGCACCAGCACAACATTATGCGGCGAAGCCGGGTTGATCCGCCCAAGCACGCGCTTAATCTTTGCAAGCTCATCCATAAGCTCACGCCTGTTTTGCAACCGACCCGCTGTATCAACGATTAACACGTCAATCCCTGTCGCGGTCGCTTGCTTAACCGCGTCAAACACAATGCCCGCCGCGTCGCCGCCTTCGGGGCCGCTGATGATTGGTACACCAAGCCGCTCAGCCCAGATTTTGAGTTGGCCAATCGCAGCCGCGCGAAACGTATCGCCCGCCGCGAGCATCACGCCGTAATCCTGCTCAATGAAGAGGTGCGCGAGTTTCGCAATCGTCGTCGTCTTGCCTGACCCATTCACACCAATTACAAGGATCACCTGCGGGCGCGGAAAGGCATTGATCTCAATTGGTGAGGCAACCGGCGCAAGCACCTTCGCAATTTCTTCGGCAACGACCATGCGGACGCCCGCCTCATCAATTCCGCGATCATAGCGGCTATCGCCAAGCCGCGCGCGGACTGCGGCGGCGGTTGCAGGGCCAAGATCAGACGTGATCAGCGCCTCCTCAATCCCGTCAAGCGTTTCGCTATCCAGTTTCGATTTGGTGACGAGGCCAGTGAGGTTTTCGCTCAGCCGTTCAGACGTGCGTTTGAAACCGCCGATTAATTTCTTGTGCCAAGGCGTGTCATTCATGCAGCTATGCCAGTCAGGGTGTTGCCATCGCTGGCGGTGATACGGACTTCAATCATTGAGCCGCGCATATTGCCGAGCGGAAGGGGCGTTTCAAGACGCACATTTGCAAAATTTTCGGCATGGCCATTCTGCTGGTCAAGCTCAATGAGTGTCTGTTGCGTGGTGCCAATCATTGATTGGAGCCAAGCGGCTTTGCGTTCATTCGCTCGCTTGCGGAGCGTTTCGGCGCGTGCTTTGATGGTGGCGCGTTCAAGCTGTGGCATCCGCGCGGCGGGGGTTCCAGCGCGCGGGGAGTATGGGAAGACATGCCCTATTACGATGTCACAGTCATCAAGCAGCGAAAGGCTGTTCGCGAACATAGCGTCGGTTTCGGTTGGAAAGCCAGCGATGATATCCGCACCAACGGCGAGCGCAGGGCGCTTCGCCTTGAGCCGCTCAACCAATTCCACCGCTTGCGCGCGTGAGTGCCGCCGCTTCATCCGCTTGAGGATCATATCATCGCCCGACTGGAGCGACAGGTGGACATGCGGCATCACGTGGGGTTCGCTTGTGATCAGGTCAAACAACCGATCATCAATTTCAACTGAGTCCATTGACGAGAGCCGTAGGCGTTTCAAGTCCGGCACATGCTTGAGGATGCGTTCAACGAGCATCCCAAGCGTTGGGCTGCCGGGAAGATCAGGGCCATAGCTGGTGAGATCAACCCCAGTCAGGATGACCTCTTGCTGCCCGCGATCAACCGCTTGCTTGACCGCATCAATCACTAGCCCTGCCGGGATCGAACGGCTTTCGCCGCGACCGTAGGGTATGATGCAAAATGTGCAGCGATGATCGCAGCCATTCTGCACCTCGATAAAAGCGCGGGCGTGGTCTGCGCCGGAGATGGCGGGCCTTCCCTTTCCGTCCGTCCCGAGCGAAGTCGAGGGACGTGCAAAGCGCGCAGGTGTCTCGACTTCGCTCGACACGAACGGAGAATAGCTATCGGACAAGCCCTTAATCCGATTACCAACCAACTCGGCCATTCCAGCAAACATCGCTGGATCAATTTCGGCTGCACAGCCTGTCACGATAATTCGCGCATCGGGACGACGCTTGGCCGCACGCCTTACCGCTTGGCGCGCCTGCCGCGTTGCTTCAGCAGTCACCGCGCAGCTATTGATCACAATCAGATCGTCCGCGCCCGCCGCCGCCGCGCGGATCGCCTCGCCCTCGGCAATGTTGAGGCGGCAACCGAAATTGATGACTTCAACGCTCAACCGAAATCATCCCAATCAGCTTCGCCGCTGAAGACATAAGTCGCTGGGCCGTTCATGCGGATGGGTTCACCGTCGGCCCAGTCGATCACAAGATCGCCGCCTGGTAGGCTTACCGTTACGGGCGCAGTGGCGCGGCCCGAGCGGATTGCCGCAACCGCAGTCGCACAAGCTCCGGTGCCGCAAGCCCGCGTCAGGCCAACGCCACGTTCCCAAACGCGCAGCTTCAAATGCTGCGCCCCGGTGACACTCGCCACATTGACATTCACCCGCTCAGGAAAGAGCGGGTCATGCTCAATCACCGGGCCTAGTGTTTCAAGGTCAATCGCGTCGGCATCATTCACAAAGAAGATCACATGCGGATTACCGACATTGACGGCCATCGGCCTCTCCAAACTCTCCCAACCAACTGGCATGTCACGCGTATCCATTGGCATGGCGAGCGGGATAAACTCCCAGTCAAACGCGGGCGGTGGCAGCGTCACCGTCGCCTGCGCATCGCCGGGTTCGGTGTGGAGGATGCCGCCCATCGTTTCGATACTGGCGGGCCGCTCCATCAGCAGCGCGATGCAGCGCGTCGCATTGCCGCATGCCTCAACCTCACCACCATCGGCATTGAATATCCGCATTTTGACGTCCGCCACTATGGAAGGCTCAAGCAAAATGAGTTGATCAAACCCAATCCCGGTCTTGCGATCAGCAATCGCGTAGGCACGGGCAGGGGGCATATCCACGGGCGTTTCACGCGCATCAATCACGACAAAATCATTGCCAAGGCCGTGCATCTTGTGAAAGCGCGTTTTCATGCCGTTTTGCGGTGCTCGCCCTTTACCCAGCGGACAGTGCCTGAGCTTGCGCGCATGACGACAGTGTGCGTTGTCATTGTGCCGCCCTTCAACACTTTAACCCCGTCAAGCAGCGAACCATCCGTCACGCCCGTCGCAGCAAAAATGCAGTCACCCTTGGCAAGTTCAGACAGGTCATAGACATAATCGAGATCCTTGATCCCCCATTTGCGCGCGCGCGCCTTTTCATCCTCGTTGCGGAACAACAGCCGCCCCTTGAACTGCCCACCGACGCAACGCAGCGCCGCCGCCGCAAGCACACCTTCGGGCGCGCCGCCGCTGCCCATATACATATCGATCGTGGTATCAGGATTGGTCGTCGCGATTACGCCCGCGACATCGCCGTCGGGGATGAGCATGATCCCGCAGCCGATACCGCGAAGCTCCGCAATTAGTTTTTCATGACGCGGACGATCAAGCACGCAGACGATGATTTCATGCGGCGCAACGCCCTTGGCCGCTGCCACCGCAGCAACATTTTCAGTCGCGCTTTTGTTGAGATCAATGACGCCCTCGGGATAGCCCGGCCCAACCGCAAGCTTATCCATATAGACGTCAGGCGCATTCAGCAGATTACCCTGCTCGGCAACTGCAAGCACTGCAAGTGCATTTGGCCCGGCTTTCGCGGTGATCGTTGTGCCCTCAAGCGGATCAAGCGCGATGTCAATTTTCGGCCCCGTGCCAATCGCGCTACCCACCTTTTCACCGATGAACAGCATCGGTGCTTCATCGCGCTCGCCCTCACCGATGACGACGGTGCCGTCCATATAAAGCTCATTGAGTGCTGCGCGCATTGCCTCAACCGCCGCCGCATCAGCCGCCTTTTCATCGCCGCGTCCGATAAGTTTTGATGCGGCAATCGCTGCGGCCTCAGTAACGCGTACCATTTCGAGAACGAGAACACGGTCGAGAATTTTGCTCGGGGAAACCATCGGGTTTGAGAATCCTGTTTTTGCTGATATTTGAAATGCGCGATAGGCGAGGAGTGTGGCAATGTCGAGAAAAGCAATCATCTTTGCGTTCGGTCTGCTTGCTGTTCCGGCTCACGCGCAAAGCCCTACCGCCGAAACGGCACTGATGATCTATGATGAGCGCACAGCCACCCGGCC
>JAYTMV010000319.1:0-3477 GCA_043728175.1 Sphingomonadales bacterium | reverse complement strand
GGTCGGCTGGACGGCGCTCGATTCAGGGCAGCCCGATATGAACTACCGCTTTTTCTCCTCGGGCGATGGCAGCGATATGGCTGACGGCGTTGGCGGGTTTATGGCCATCACCCCCGATATGGCGGCTGGCGGCGCGGTGCCTTGTTGGCTTGGCTATATCGGCGTTGATGATGTTGACGCGAGCGTCGCCGCTATGACATCGGCTGGCGGCACGGTGCAGATGCCCGCATTTGATATGCCGGGCGTTGGCCGAATGGCGATGGTCAGCGATCCGCAAGGCGCGCCCTTCTATGTGATGAAAGGGGCGAGCGACGAAACCAGTCATTCATTTGCCAGCGAAACGCCCAAAAATGGCCACTGCGCATGGAATGAGCTTTCAACGACCGATACCGCGAGTGCAGTCGATTTTTACACCGCGCAGTTCGGGTGGAAGCAGGAAGGCGACATGGATATGGGGCCGATGGGCAAATATCTGTTCCTCCATCACGGCCCCGGCATGATTGGCGCGATCATGCCCAAGATGCCAGAGATGCCTGTCCCCGCGTGGACATATTATTTCCGTGTGCCCGATATCGACCTCGCGGTTGAGACGATCAAAGCGAATGGGGGAACGATCCTGCAAGAACCGATTGAAATTCCCGGCGGCGATTACAGTATGAACGCGCTTGACCCGCAGGGCGCAGCGTTTGCGCTAGTTGGGTCGCGGACGTGACTGACCGAAGAGCCTTTCTTGCTGGTAGCCTCATCGCTGTGACTGGCTGCTCAATGACACAATTAGAAGCTAAAAGGAATCAACCTATGTATGGACTAATCGGCAGTATGACGGCACAGTCGGGACAACGCGAGGCGTTGGCTGGAATTTTGCTTATGGGCCTGCGCGATATGCCGGGCTGCCTCAGCTACATTGTCGCCAATGATCCCCAAAATGCTGATAAACTTTGGATAACCGAAGTCTGGGATTCAGCGGACAATCATATGGCGTCTTTGAAACTTCCATCGGTTCAAGAGGCAATTGCTAAGGCACGGCCAATTATTGCTGGGATGGGCGATAGGCAGGAAACCATGCCGCTGGGAGGGCAGGGATTATGACCAAAGCAACGCTATGTCTCTGGTACAACAACGACGCCGAAGACGCCGCAAACTTCTACGCCGCGACCTTTCCCGACAGCGCGGTGGGGCAAATCCATCTGGCACCAAGCGATAGCCCAGGCGGGAAGGCAGGCGGGGTGATGATCGTCGAATTCACTGTGTTCGGAATGAAGTGCATCGGTCTGAATGGCGGGCCAATTTTCCCCCATACTGAAGCCTTCTCACTACAGATCGCAACCGACACCCAAGAAGAAACCGACAGTTACTGGAATGCGATTGTCGGAAATGGCGGTGCCGAAAGCCAATGCGGATGGTGCAAGGACAAATGGGGCGTCAATTGGCAGATTACACCGCGCGTTCTAACCGACGCACTCGCGCAAGGCGGCGACGTCGCCAAACGTGCATTCGATGCGATGGCGACGATGGGTAAGATTGACGTCGCGGCGATTGAAGCTGCGGTACGGGGGGATTAAGGGTGACCGCAACCGCTGACAATGGCTGGGAACTCGCGGTCACGCGCTTCATCAGCGCGCCGCCTGAAAAGGTTTGGGACGTAATGGCCAACCGCCTTGAAGACTGGTGGTGCACCGCGCCGTGGCGCGCTGAGATTGACACGCTAGAGCGGCGCGCAGGCGGCACATCGCATATCACGATGTATGGCCCCGACGGCGAAGTGCATCCGCATCCCGGCTTCGTGATCGCTTGGGATGAGGGCCGCCGCTTTGCCTTCACTGATGCGATTGTCGCCGATTTGATGCCCGCTGGCCCGTTCATGATCGGCATATGGGAAATCGCCCCCGAAGGTGTTGGCACCCGCTACACCGCCACCGCACGACACTGGGACGAGGCGAGCGCAACACGCCATGCCGAGATGGGGTTTGCGGACGGCTGGGGTGCCTGTGCTGATCAGCTCGTGGCATTAGTGGAGGCCGAGTGACGGCCTATGTCGCGCTGCTTCGCGCGGTCAATGTCGCTGGCACTGGCAAACTGCCGATGGCGGAATTACGCGTGATGGCCGAAGGCTTGGGGCTGGCAAATGTCCGCATCTATATCGCGAGCGGCAATCTGCTGTTTGAGAGCGCCCTAAGCGAGCGCGAGGTTAAGGCCGCACTTGAAACCCGGATTGAGGCTTATGCGGGCAAATATGTGCCCATTTTTGTCCGGACTGCAGCGGAGATGGCCGCAGTGCGCGCCGCCGACCCTTTTCCAGATGCCCACGGCAGCCGACACATGGTCTACTTCCTCGACGCCGCCCCGCCCCAGGACACACAGCAAAGCGCGCGCGATCAGGCGGATGAACGCATCGCGCTTGGCTTACGCGAAATTTACGTCGATTACGGCGACGGCATTCGCTTCACAAAGCTCAAACTTGCCGCAACCAAGACGGGCACCATGCGCAATATGAATACAGTGGCAAAGCTGGTGGCGATGATGTCACCGAAAAGCGACTGATACCCGCAATCGCTGATATGCCTCAACCACCGCTTGAAGCGCCTTTTCATGTGCGCGGTCACCGCCGTTATGATCGGGGTGGTATTGGCGGACGAGTGCGGTGTAGCGCTGACGGAGCGCGCGGCGATCTGCGTTGATGTCGAGTTTGAGCAGGTCAAGCGCCTTGCGGTCTTCGTCGGACAGGCGTTTGCCGTCTGTGCGCTCTTTGGGAATGCGTGCGCGAAACCGGGCCGAAATGGCATCAAGCGGATCGTGAAAATCGCTCCATTTGGGCGGACTGTCAACGCCGCCGCGCGTGAAGGCACGGGTTTCGGTGGCCCATCCTGCAAACGGTGTCTGCGCGTCTTCAATCTCCTCGCGGCTCATGCCGTTGAAGAAATTATACGCGGCATTGAATTCGCGGACATGATCAAAACAAAGCCAGCGGTAACTGCCCGGCCCGTCAAAGCCCGACGCTGCGCCGTAAATATCGGGCGCACGAAATTCACCCGGCGCGCGGCAGCCGGGATGCGCGCAACCAGCACGGCCATCGCCGACGCGACCGTGAGAGCGGTTTGGGGATCGTTTGTCACTCACCTTGTTTCAATAACCGTTCAGTTTGTCCTTGTCGAAGCCCTCCCTTTCTTTTTTTGCCAATGTTTGACAAGACGGGCAGAGTACGGCGACAGGTTCAGTGCGCATGGAGATGATATGATCAAAGGCCCAATCGCTGCCGAAATGGAAGGGTTGCTGACCGCCGCGTTCGCGCCGTCAAAGCTCGCGGTGATCAATGATAGCGCAAAACATCACGGCCATTCGGGTGATGACGGCTCTGGCGAATCGCACTTCACAATCGAAATTGAAAGCGCTGCCTTTGCAGGCCAGAGCCGCGTCAACCGGCAGCGGATGGTCAACAAAGCCCTCGGCGACATCCCCGGCCAGCGCGTCCATGCGCTC
>JAYTMV010000318.1:0-5068 GCA_043728175.1 Sphingomonadales bacterium | reverse complement strand
TTGGCTTGCCGAGGGCACTGAATGTTACCGCATCTTCATCCGCACCTTGCTCTCGGTCACTGATAACATCGTTGAGGGCAGGGTGATCCATCCCGAGAGTGTCGTCATTCATGACGGCGAAGACCCCTATTTCGTGGTGGCCGCTGACAAGGGCACGGCGACTTTCTCCGACGTGGCCAATGCCATCGCGCTTGAACGCGGCTTCTGGCTCGGCGATGCCTTCGCGAGCGGTGGCTCAGTTGGCTATGATCATAAGGCGATGGGGATCACCGCCAAGGGCGCATGGGTTTCGGTGCAGCGCCACTTTGCCGAAAGCGGGATTGATGTTCAGAAAGACCCAGTGCGCGTCGTCGGCTGCGGCGATATGTCGGGCGATGTGTTTGGCAACGGAATGCTGCTTTCCAAGTCGCTCAAGGTCGTGGCCGCGTTTGATCACCGCCATATTTTCTTCGATCCTGATCCTGATCCAGCCAAAAGCTGGAAAGAACGCGCGCGGATGTTCAAGCTCCCGCGCTCAAGCTGGGAGGATTATGACAAGGCGCTGATTTCAAAGGGCGGCGGCGTGTTCGCGCGCAGTGCCAAATCAATTCCGTTGTCAAAACAAGTGCGCGCAATCCTTGATGTGACTGATGCTGAGATGGAGCCATCGGCGCTGATCGCGGCTATTCTCAAAAGTCCGGCTGATCTCATCTGGTTCGGTGGTATTGGCACTTACGTGAAGGCCAAGAGCGAGAGCAACGGCGAAGTTGGTGACCGCGCCAATGACGCGCACCGGATCAATGCTGATGAGCTGCGCGCCAAGGTCATTGGAGAAGGCGCAAACCTCGGTGTGACTCAGGCCGCACGGATTGATTTTGCGCTGCGTGGTGGCCGAGTCAATACTGACTTTATTGACAATTCGGCAGGCGTTGATTGCTCGGATAATGAGGTCAACATCAAGATCGCGCTTGGTGCTGAGGTTGCGCGCGGCGCACTCACGATGCCCAATCGTGACAAGTTGCTCGCGAGCATGACCAACGATGTCGGCGCGCTGGTGCTTGAGGACAACCGCCTCCAGACGCTTGCGCTTTCGATTGCTGAACGCGGCGGGTCGGCTGCTCTGCCACTCCTTACGCGTTTGATCGAGATTTTTGAGGCCGAAGGGCGGCTTGATCGCGCGGTTGAGGGGCTGGCAAGCAATGATGAATTGCTCCGCCGCGCGCAAAGCGGGCAGGGGCTGACCCGGCCAGAACTCGCGGTGTTGTTGGCGACAGCAAAGCTGTGGCTGCAAGACGCGATTGAGGGCGTCGACACCAGTGGCGACGCGATCCTTGCGGCGGGCTTAAACGCTGCCTTCCCCTCCGCGATGCAGAAAAATCATGCGCAGGCGATTGCGACGCATCAGCTTCGTAGCCAGATTGTCGCGACCAAACTTGCAAACCGGATGGTCAACCGAATGGGGCTCATTCACCCGCTTGAACTCGCCGAAGAAGAGGGCGTGACGCTTGGTGAGGTCGCGCTGGCATTTGTCGCGGCGGAAGCGTTGCATAATGTGCCCGCCATCTGGAAAAGCATTGAAAATGCCGATGTCGAGGAATCCGCGCGGCTGATGCTGTTTGATCAGCTTGCGATTGAACTGCGTGTCCAAATGGCTGATCTCCTGCGCAATGGCTGGACGGGGATGAAGCCCAGCGAAGTCGTTGGGGCGCTGGCACCGGGAATGAAGCGTGTAAGCGCTGAAGTCGATGCGTTGCTGCTCGGTGAAACCCGCCGCCATAACGAAGGTTTTGCGGTGCGGCTCGCCGAGGTCGGCATACCCAAGGCGATTATCGGCGCAGTGGTTGGGATTGCGAAACTTGATGGCGCGATTGGCGTCGTGACGCTTGCCAAGCGGATCAAGGTTGATGAACTTGCGCTTGCCCGTGCCTTCACGCTGATCGGCGCCGAGCTTGGACTTGACTGGGCGCAAGGGGCTGCAATGCAACTGACCCCAAGCGACCCTTGGGAGCGATTGCTCGCGGCTGGCCTTGCACGCGATTTTCAGACGATGCGGCTCGATTTTCTTGCCAAAATTGCGGATAAAAACCCTGAAAAAGCCGTGCTGCACTGGCTTGATGTCAAAGGCCCAGCCGTCACACGTTTCCGTGACATGACCAACCGCGCGCACCACGCCGCGCTCCCCTCAACCGCAATGCTCGCCCAAATTGCAGGGCAAGCACGGCAGTTGCTGGCCTAAAAACCGCTTGTCGTCTCAAAATGATCCATAATCATTCAGAAGCGTGGTGTCAGTGTGCAGTTGGTGTTTGCGCCGCTTTCCGTATCCTGTTAGCAAAATATAAACTTAATGTCGCTTGTTAGGGGACAACGGTCTCATTTGTGTTTGTTTCTCGGAGACCAAAATTGATTAAATTTGTAGCAACGCTCGCGCTCGCTTCGGTGATCGCGACTCCCGCTTTTGCGGCTGAACTCCTTACCAATGGTAATTTTGAATCGGGCAGCTATGCTGGCTGGAGTGCCAATGTTCGTGCCGGATCAAGCGGCAGCTTGTTTATCGACACGCCGGGCACAACCACGCCGCGATCAGGCTTCACATCTGCCGCAAACCCGCTCGGTGGCAATTTTTACTCGACGACGGATCAAAACGGGCCGGGTTCCTATTCGCTCGTGCAAAACTTTTTAGTACCAACTTCGCTTTCATCGTTAACGTTGGCATTCCAGCTTTTCGCTAATAACCGGGCAGGCGCGGTTACAGTCAATCCCAATGGTCTCAACCACAACTTCAACCCCAATCAGCATGCCCGTGTCGATATCTTACGTGCAGGTGCCGATCCATTCACCAATGTCGCTAGTGATATCGTCGCTAATTTATTTCTCGGCGCTGATGGCAATGCTACAAACCCCTACCGCTCGTTCAGTTTTGACCTCAAGGCGCTCGGTTTGACTGGCGGCACAGGGTATCAAATTCGCTTCGGGCAAGTCGATAATCAGGGCTTTTTCCAACTTGGTGTCGATAATGTTTCAATTGACGCACTGGCTGGGGTGCCTGAACCTGCATCATGGGCGATGATGCTTGTTGGTTTTGGGCTGGTTGGCAGCGCAGTGCGTCGTCGGCCAAAACTGCGCGTGACCCTCGCTTAATTTGAATATATTCCCGATTTTGGTTTATCAAAAAGTCCCGTCAGAGCGATCTGGCGGGACTTTTTTAACTTACTCCTTGATTGTTAAGCCAGTTGCTTACCCGCCGCGCAATCGCGGTGAAGCTTGCGGCGACAGGGCCGTCACCGGCGGCTGGGGGATTGCCGTCATCAGAGGCTTGGCGGATAGTGATATCAAGCGGAATCCGGCCAAGAAATGCCAGCCCCATTTCGCTCGCCGCAGCTTCAGCGCCACCGTGGCCGAACGGTTCGGAAACATCGCCGCATTTGGGGCAGGCATAGCCCGCCATATTCTCGATCATGCCGATGATCGGTACGGTCGATTGATTGAACAGATCAATCGCGCGCGCCGCATCAATCAGCGCTAAATCTTGCGGGGTTGAGACGATGATAGCCCCTGCGGGCTTTTGCTTGCTCATCATCGATATTTGCACGTCGCCAGTGCCGGGCGGCAGATCGACGATGATGATTTCGCAATCGCCCCAATCGGCGTCAATCAACTGACCAAGCGCATTGCCCGCCATCGGCCCGCGCCACGCCACCGCCTGCCCCGGTTTTACGAGATGCCCCATTGAAAGCATCGGGACGCCAAAACGGGTGGCAACTGGCTCTAGCTGCTTGTCCTTGGCAGTAGGACGCGCGCCTTCGCTGTCCATCAGGCGTGGTTGAGAGGGGCCGTAGATATCGGCATCAATCAGTCCAACCTTATGGCCAAGCCGCGCGAGCGCAACCGCGAGATTGGCCGAAAGCGTTGATTTGCCAACTCCACCTTTTCCACTGCCAACCGCGATCAAGCGGCGACCAACTTTTTCAGCCGTCATCGCGATGCGGATATCAGTAACACCGGGAAGCGGTTCGATGGCCGCGCGGACGGCAACCTCAAGCGCATCACGCTGCGCCGAGGAAAGCCCCGTAACATTGAGGATCAGGCTAACGCGGCCTTCGGACAGGCGGGGTGCGCTAATCCGTTTGGCGCTGATTAGCCCGCCTTTGCCAAGTGGATCATCAATGCGTTCAAGCGCGTTCGTAAGTACAGTAATTTCAGTCATTCGTCCGCTTTACGCAGAGATTCTAAGGCTGCCACTGTTTTTCGCAAAACAATGTCCCTATATCGCAGCTATGAGAGAAAATACTGGATGGATTGCGCGCGTTGGCGTGCTGTTTAACGAGGGCGGCCCATGGGGCGGCAAAGGCAATGGCGGCGGCTCGGGCGGTGGCTCAGGTGGCGGTTCTGGCGGTGGCTCAGGCGGAGGCGGCCCGCGCAATCCGTGGAACCTTCCTCCCGGCGGTAAGCCGCGCGGTCCGCGCGGAAATTCTGCCGTTGATGAACTTTCGCAGCGCTTGCGCGATCAGTTTGGCGGTAATTTTCCCGGCGGCAAATCGGGGCCGCTCATCCGCTACGGCATTATCGCTTTTGTCTTGATTTGGGTGTTGCTCTCAAGCTTCCACCGCATTGGCCCCCAGCAAGAGGGCGTGATCACGCGCTTTGGCAAATATGCGGGCAAGCTTCAGCCAGGGATAGGCATGACAATGCCGTCGCCGATCGATTCGGTGCAAAAGGTTGATGTTCAGGAAATTAAGACGATCAATATTCCCGATGGATCGGGTGAAAATCTGATCCTTACGGGTGACCAGAATATTGTTGATCTCGCATATTCGGTGCGGTGGGGTGTGCGCTTCTCCGAATTCTTCCTGTTTCAGATGGCAATGCCTGAAGAAACGATCAAAGAAGTCGCCGAAAGCGCCATGCGCGAAGTGATGGGTACGGTAACGCTCGCTGACGCGTTCGGCCCGCGCCGGAGCGAGATTGAGCAGAGGGTTGCACTGCGGATGCAGCAGTTGCTTGATGATTATAAGGCGGGTGTGCGGATTCGCGGCGTTGCGATTAAACAGGCTGATCCACCAGCAGTCGTCAATGATGCGTTCAAATCGGT
>JAYTMV010000317.1:0-4027 GCA_043728175.1 Sphingomonadales bacterium | reverse complement strand
ATCCATGTTAAGCTTGCCGAGCATCCCCGCGCCCGCCGCCCAAAGCTTGCCCGAAACGGTCGATTCATATTGCGGCACAAAGCCTTCAAGAATGTGGCTCGCAGCGGTCGTCTGCACGCCCTTTGTGCAGAACAAATCCTTCATGCCAATGGGCACACCCGAAAGCGGCCTCAAATTGCCCTCGCTGCGATCCCGGTCAGCGGTTTCAGCGGCGGCAATCGCATGTTCGGGCGTTTCAACGATAAAGGCATTGAGCACTTTAGCCGCTGCTACATTAGCGTTGAACGCATCTGCTACTTCACGCGCGGAGAAGTCTCCGGCGCGGAAACCATCGCGAATGGCGGCGACGCCCAAATCAGTTAGGTTTGCCATTATTCAATCACCTTTGGCACGCCGAAAAATCCGTGTTCAGCGGCGGGCGCGTTGGCGAGCACCGCGTCGCGCATTCCGCCGTCGCTCACCACATCATCACGCAGGCGGAGAGTATTGGGAATTACCGCCGTCATCGGCGCAACCGATGAGGTATCGACCTCACCAAGCTGTTCAATCCAGCCGATAATATTGTTAAGCTCAGGCACCATCGCCTCAACCTCGGCATCGCTCGCGGCGATCCGGGCAAGCGAGGCAATCTTGCGGACGGTTTTTGAATCAACTGACATGGTGGAGCGCCTAGCAGCGCGCACCCGTGGCTTCAACCCATGCGCTATTCAAATACATCGCTAACGGGCGCATCGCCAACAAAAACCTGACGGCGTTTAACCTCGCGGATTGATATCTTTTCTTGGCCAAGTGCCTTTGCGCGAGCACGCCTTTCGGCATCGCTTTTTGCAGTTCCATCGTCCATGAAGATGTTACCAGTCTTCCAAACGCCATCGCGCATAACATAGCGGTTGGCGAAAACGTCGCATGTATTGCACGATTGGATGATCTGCATCGCTTCATTTGCGCCTATGTTGTAAAGTAGGACACACTGTGCAGCATCCTCGCAGCCATTATTCCGCACGATTGCGGCGGCCAACGCATCAGGGATTGGAACCGCGACCGGCAATGTCTTTACGCGTTCTTGAAATTGCTCTGCTTTGGTCGCGAGCTGCATCTCATTACCGCCCGACCAACGATCTTCGAGCTTGAGCGCCTTTGCCGCAGCCTCCTTAATCGCAGGCGTCTTGCCTGTTTTGGCGAGCCGCTCAACCGCTGCTTGCCCCGACGCCCCGAAATCAAAGCGCATCGCCGTCCAGTCAAATTTCTCGGCCGTCACCTTCCCAGACTCAAGTCGCGCAAGCTGGCTCGCGGTTGACCATGCGCCAAAATTGATGATCGGCATCGCAAGCACAAACGCAAGCGTGCAAAGCCCAATCGCAAGCCGCACATTGGCCGGGCGGATATCCGCCATCCATCCACTGCGCTTGCGAACCAGCACCACCAGATAAGCAAGGCCGTAAGCACAAGCGATGCCGCCAAAAACAACCGCCCACAGCCGATCAGGCGTCAGGCCGTATTGATTGATCCGAAGCCCCGTCGAAATCGCGGCGATGATCCCGAGCGGTAACAGCGTCACGCCAAGCGCCACCGTGCCCCAGCGGATCAGCGGCATTTTTGCTTCGTCCTCGGGCGAATCGCCAATCGCCGCATTGGCGAGGATGATCGCAACAATCGCTGCTGAAATAACGATCGGCGTCGTCGATTTGGTCGCCTCCCACAGTGGAGAAAGCCCCGTCACCAGCATTGACGCCAAGAACAGCACCAGCGCCACACCAAGTATCGGGGCAAGCACCGATAGCACCCGCCGCACCACAGTTTGGAGTGTGATCAGTATTCTTTCGCGGTCACGCATTAGGCCAGCCACCGCACCAAAAGCCGCGCCAGTCAGCCCCATCCCAAACCAGCTTTGCCCCATCAGATCCTTGATCGCATCAATCCCGATCAGCGCAAAAAGCTGCCCGATGAGAAAAATCAGCGCCCAGACGATCCCTGTGAACAGCCAACACGCGAACCACAGAACAACATTCATCCACGCCCGGTCATGCAGGTTCGGATAGGAAAGCTGCGCCAAACGTGGCGGGCGCGGCATTCCTGCATCACCCCATGCCTGAAATAAAGGCGCTGCAATCGCCACCGTGATTGCAGCACAGGCGAGCCGCCAGCCCTCCCAATTGCTCCACCCTTCCGGCCCACCGTTCCAATACGCCGTAAAGCCCATAATGAGCGCGGCAAGAACCGCAAAAACCGCGCTTGGGATGATCCGCCCGCGCTCAACCACAAAAGCGATGGCAACACCGGCAACGATTAAGCCAATCGCAAGCGCTATGCGCCACGCCTCTTTGGTGCTGCCGTCATCTGACAAAAGATGTACCAGCAGGCCAATCACTGCGCCCGTTATAGCCAGCGCCCAGCTACGCTGCGGCCAATCAGCGGGTGCTTTTTTTACGTCAATCATAAATTCGTCCCTCAACAGCCAACCGCTGCCATAGATGTGCAAAGAAACATAGGCAGATATGCTTTGGCACGGCACAGCCGCTCGTGTAAAATACTCCAGTCGCTTCAGAAGGAACAACCCATGACCGAATTCTCGCTTGATCGCCGCCAAATGCTTGGTGCCGCCGTTACCGCAGCCGCGCTTGCCCCCGCGATGGCTGGCGTTCAGTCGGTGGTCGTTGGCGGCGCGCCAGCGGCTCCTGCGTCAATTTACAATCTTGTGCCCCTGCCCTTTGATCCAAAGACGATCACGGGCATGTCCGAAAAGCTGATCCTGAGCCATCACGGCAATAATTACACTGGCACGGTCAAGCGGCTTGGCTCAGTGATTGGTGAGCTTGGCAAGCTAGACCTCGCCAAGGCTCCCGGCTTCATGGTCAATGGCCTCAAGCGTGAGGAGCTGATCGCGCAAAACTCGATGGTGTTCCACGAGATTTATTTTAGCTGCATCGGCGCTCCAAACCAGCCATCAAGGCCACTCGCCAACGCGATTGAACGCGATTTCGGCAGCTTCGCCAAATGGGCGCTCGAATTCTCAGCGATGGGCAAGGCACTGGCGGGGGGATCAGGCTGGGTCGTGCTCAACTGGATGGAGCGCGATAAGAAACTGATCAATGGCTGGGCCAATGATCACACGATGGCGCTTGTCGGCGGCACACCGATCATGGTGATGGATATGTTCGAACATGCCTATGCGATTGATTATGGCAGCAAGGCCGCCGCCTATGTTGATGCGTTCATGGCGACGATTAACTGGGCAGCGGCGGATAAGCGATTTGTGAAGGCAAGCGCTTAGCGGCCTCCCCGTAAAAAAACGCTTTCCTATTTCGTTGTTTTTATATTTTAATGCGGGATGACAGACTCACTTGCACTGATG
Organism: Sphingomonadales bacterium; assembly: GCA_043728175.1. Lineage (GTDB taxonomy): Bacteria > Pseudomonadota > Alphaproteobacteria > Sphingomonadales > Sphingomonadaceae > Aquisediminimonas. The sequence continues at coordinate 675 of JAYTMV010000317.1, read as the reverse complement.
CCCAGACCTGAGGGTAGTATTTTATTTTACCCTGTGCCGAGGGAGCGCGCGTTTGTGCGTTAAAGCAACAAAGGATACAAATTCAATTTGATCGACCGTATCTTTTGTAGCTTTAAGGCCGTTCGCGGGTGGCGAGATGAGTCAATCTCATGTCATCACGCTTAGCCCCTACGTCTCCCTTTGCGGGGAAGACATTGCGCAAAAGCTAGACTTTGTGTTAAAGTACAAAACATGAACACCGCGATGCCCCCGCGTAAGATCATCCATATCGACATGGATGCTTTTTTCGCGAGCGTTGAACAGCGTGATCACCCCGAACTTCGCGGAAAGCCTGTCGCGGTCGGCGGGAACGGCGAGCGCGGAGTTGTCGCCGCTGCGAGTTATGAGGCGCGGGTGTTCGGCGTGCGTTCGGCCATGGCGTCGGCAAAGGCGCGGCGGCTGTGCCCTGATCTGATTTTTGTGCCGCACCGTTTTGAGGTGTACCGCCATGTCTCCCGCCAGATCCGCGCGATTTTTGAGAGCTACACCCCGCTTGTTCAGCCGCTGTCGCTTGATGAGGCCTATCTTGATGTCACTGAAAACCTCATGGGCATCGCCTCGGCCACGCAGATTGCGACTGAAATCCGCGCGGCCATTCGCGAAACAACTGGCCTCACCGCGTCGGCAGGGGTGTCT
>JAYTMV010000316.1:0-2794 GCA_043728175.1 Sphingomonadales bacterium | reverse complement strand
AGGGTCGCAACACGCTTCGACCGCAACATAAAAACATTCATGGCAACCATCGCCATCGCTGCTACCGTCATCTGGTGGCTCTAATGAGTCCGGACCCTAGTATTTTTCTTGTGACGTTATTGAATAGAATGGCGCAAATATTGAATTTTTGTAGAAGATGTTCTCTTTGTGCCATTGGCTATTTTCTCGTTTTTGCAGGTGTATCAGGCCCTACCTTCGCCCAATCCACAGCACCAAGTTCAATAACGCCGCAGACACTTCGGCCCGATATCACAGGCAACAGTGCACCGATTGCCGTTCCGAGATCTGATGGCCTGCGTGCTCCATCGGGCGCCGAGGGCATCCGCGTCGCTCTAGGCTCTGTGGACCTTGAAGGTGGTTACGGTGAGGTTGCTACCCAAACAACTGCGGTCGCTGACAGCCTTACAAAAGGCCGAGTTTCGCTTGATCAGATTTATGCGGCAGCTTCCGAGATAGAAGTGATCCACGCGCGTGCCGGTTATGTACTTGTCCGTGCAGCCGTTCCCCCCCAAAGCCTTTCGGACGGTGGAATACTCAGGATCATCATTGTAGACGGCTTTATCGAAAGCGTTGACGTCTCCGGCCTTCCCGCCAGGGCACGCAAATCAGTCGCGGATCGCACAGCGAAGCTTATCGGCCAACGTCACATGAAGCTTTCGGCGCTTGAACGGCCAATCCTGATTGCGAGCGAAGTACCAGGCCTAGTCATGACATCAACGCTAGCTCGCGGCACAGAATCCAGTGGAGCAAGACTTATTCTTGCAGGGAATCAGAAATTGATTTCCGGCAGTATCGTAGGCGATAATTCATTAGCAGCTGCGCTCGGACGTTATGGAATAAGCGCACAAGCCTCCATCAATTCGGCGTTTGGACAGGGTGAACAGATCTATGGCTTCGCCTCAAGTGGGTATGACCTGACAAAATTATTACGACAGGATAATCCGGTGCGTGTCATAGGCGGTGGCGTCATGTTGCCGTTCGGCGATGGCCGCTTTTCAATCAACCCAGAACTTACTTTTGCCCGCACTCAGCCAATGTCTCAAATTGGCACCCCGCAGACACGCGGAAACTTGTCGCGATTGTCACTTAGGGCGTCCTACATAATGTTCAAAGCGCGATCGTTTAATCTCGCACTCGATACTGCCTTAGAGCATCTTCATGAGACCATTGACGCTCCCATGTTCAATGCACGTATCAGCCGCGACCGCTTTACTGTTGCCCGAATAGGGTTTCGCTTAAACTCGATCGAGCCAAAAGGCGGCAATATGTTTCTCTCTGGGCAAATCAGTCAGGGAGTGGGCGGCGCGCCAATTGCCATTGATATGGCTCCTGGTAGCGGGTTTTCTCGCTTAGGTAGCGACACCGATTTTACGAAGCTAAACCTTAGTTTTCGTGCGGTCAGCTCTGTCGCCAAAAAATGGCAACTGAACATCATTGCCAAAGGACAGACGACCTTTGGTGCAGTTGTTTTCCGATCAGAGCAAAGCGCGCTTGAAGGCAGCGATGCGCTTTCTGCCTTCGTTGGCGGGATTACTGCCGTTGATGAGAGTGTGACAATTCGTATTGAACTCGAACGGCCTTTTTATGCAAGAGCCGCTAACAAAACCCAATTGGCGCCCTATGGTTTTATCGCTGCTGGTTATGGAAGGATAAACAATCCGACGGCACTGGAAAATGAAAATCTTCATGCTGCATCGTTTGGAGCGGGCCTCCGCATTTCAATCCCGAAGATCGGATTTGGTGGCCTTGGGTTGGCTTTAGGATTGGAATATGCCCGCGGAGTGGCAGATTTTTTGCCCGATAGACATAGGGATCGGCTAAACGCCACAATGAGCTTACGCTTTTAGACTTGGTTAGAATGCGCTAATCATACGTAAGCGGACTTCGTGTTGCTGCCAACGACAAGACGGCAGCCCTCCCAAACTCAAACGCTAGAACGTCGCACTGGAAATGCGAATTCTCTCTCGACGTGCGCAGCTACGGTGTAGTTCAGCGTCATCAGGATAAAATTTGGGTTGCTGTGCTCCGTTCGCAACGACGAATAATGCGAATTACAAAACGATGCGCTAAGTCCTGACCGTGTATGCGGTGACAAAGCCTCAAAGTTTATGAGCGCCCCGTAGGCCTCGACAACTGGGTGATTAAGGATTTCCTCCACAGCATCCGTTGTCAAAGCCAGTCGTGCTGTCAACCGCAAAGCTCGCAATAATCTAGGCAATCCCTACCCGTCACTCACCCGCTCAATATCAGCGCCGACGGCTTGTAATTTTTCTTCAAGCCGCTCGTAACCACGATCAAGGTGATAAACGCGCTGGACGTTGGTTTCGCCTTCTGCGGCGAGCCCTGCGATAATCAAGCTCATTGAGGCGCGCAGATCGGTGGCCATTACCAGCGCGCCGACGAGTGTTTTCACGCCGCGCACAACCGCTGATCTGCCCTTGACCTGAATATCCGCGCCCATCCGTGCTAGTTCGGGCACGTGCATATAACGGTTTTCGAAGATGGTTTCGGTTAGCACGCTTGCGCCGTCGGCTTTGGTGAGCATCGCCATGAACTGAGCTTGCATATCAGTTGCAAAGCTCGGGTAAGGGGCGGTCGATAAGGTGAGGGGGCCGAGATTACCGTCCGAACTGATCGTAATTGCGTCACGGCCTTCGTCAACGCCAACACCTGCTTCGCGCAGTGCCGCTAGTGTTGCGTGCATGTCGCTCGCCTTTGCGCCAACGAGATCAACGCTGCCGCCCGTAATCGCGACCGCGCAGGCATAGCTGCC
>JAYTMV010000315.1:0-8575 GCA_043728175.1 Sphingomonadales bacterium | reverse complement strand
ATTTTGAAAAGAGGCGTCGCTAATGGCCACCCAAGCTCCCAAGCGCGGCGCGCAATCGGGCCGCGTTAAAAGCGACGGCACGCATGAGGGGTTCCTGCGTCACAAGCGCTTCCGCTGGCTCAAGGTCGCCTTCGTCTTGATGACGACAGCGACGCTTGGCTATATTTTGATCGACGTAAAACCGCGCCCCAATGGGGGAAGCTGGTACGGCTATCTGATGGGGATTATTGGCACGCTGCTGATCCTGTGGTTGACGATGCTTGGCGTGCGCAAGCGCATTCCGTCGCGCAAACGTTGGTCACTTAAAGGCTGGACATCAGCGCATATTTACCTCGGGATTTCGCTGGCGGTGATTGGCACGCTGCACACAGGTTTCCAGATTGATTGGAACGTCCACACGCTTGCCTACGTCTTGATGATGCTGGTAATTATCTCGGGGCTATGGGGGATTACAGCGTACACGCGCCTCCCCAGAAAAATGAGCCTCAACCGTCAAGAACTCACTGAAAATCAGATGCTTGAGGGGCTGCGCTCGATGGATCGGCAGTTGCATGACGCGGCGCAACCGCTTGACCATCGCTATGCCGAACTTGTGCGTAAATCGCTTCAGGAAAATCCGTTTGGCGGCGGGCTCATTCGCCGGGTTTTTGGCTTCTATCCCAAGAGCAAGGCACGCAAAACGCTCTCAATGCTGAGCGAGGAAATCGCCTTCCGCCCCGGCGAGGATAATCCGATTGAGCGGCTTGATGGTCTGCTCGCGCGCAAAGACAACAAGGTTGCTCGACTGCGCAAGCATTTGCAGTATAAGGCGCGGCTTGAAATCTGGCTTTATTTTCATGTTCCCCTCACCTTCGCGTTGATCGCCGCGCTCTCAGCGCATATCGTCAGCGTATTTTTCTACTGGTAGGCACAGCCGATATGACGTTTACTGTTCGCCAGATATCACGCACCAGCGATGGCCGCGAAATTGTGCGCGCGTCCAATATTGTTGCGGGTGCGATAAAGATTGGTCGCGACGCTAGCAGCGACATTCACCTCGCCGATCTTGCAGTTGAGCTTCATCACGCGACGATCACGATGCTTGACAGCGGGCGGATCAGCGTTGGCTCCGAAACTGACCGTGACTTTGCGATTGACGGCCGATCAGTGCAAAATGTTGAGGTTGATCCAGTCAAAGGTGGCGAGCTTGTTTTCGGCAGCCACCGGCTGACCATTAGCAAGGATGGCGGTATCGTCATCATCGCGGTTGAGCGGTTTGAAGCCGTTTCGGATTCGGCGGGTGAGAAAGAAGAAATTGGCCTGTTCACGCTTAGCGGTTTGCTCGCGGGCAGGCGGATGCAGGCGTGGAGCTTCATCACGGCGGTGATTGTGCTGTTCTTGGCGTGGCCGATCTACACATATGCGACGACATCGGGCGTTAAAAACCGCACGGCGGGTTTCCATGCCGATGAAAGCTGGAACAGCGGCCCACTGAGCAAGGCTCATGCCAAACTCGCCAATGATTGTCAGGCGTGTCACACCGAAAAATTCGTCGCGGTAACCGACAATACGTGCCGCGCGTGCCACAAGAATGACTCGCATGATCATTCAACCAAGGCACGACTGGCGCAGGCGGCCACCCCTGCTGACTTTGGCGGCAAGGTCAAAAGTTTTTTCAAAGTGACCTTCAACAAGCCGCAGGGTGGCTGCGTTGACTGTCATACTGAGCATGAAGGCGAAGGCTATTTGCAGTCAACCAAACAAGCCTTTTGCACCGATTGCCACAGTACGCTCAAGGAGCGGTTGACTGATACAAAGCTTGCCAATGCTGGCGATTTTGGCACTGATCATCCCCAGCTTCAGGTTGCGACTACGGTGAAGGTCGAAGACGGTCTGCGCTTCTTTCGCCGGGTTTCACTTGATACCAAGCCGACCGAGAATAACGGCTTGATCTTCCCGCATGATATACACCTTGCAAAGGGCAATGGCGTCGCGCGGATGGCGCAAACGATGCGCGGTGAACAAGGCTGGGGCGCAAGTCTGGTCTGCAAAGATTGCCATACGCCGTCAAAAGATGGCCACCGTTTTCAGCCCGTTGACATGGAAAAAGACTGCCAAGCTTGCCACAGCCTTGGCATCGGCGGCAAGACACTCAAGCACGCCGAGCCGGGGCGTGTTGTGGCGCAAATCCGTTCGTTTTACGCGGCAGGCCCGGCTTACCGCCCTGCAAGTCTTGATAATTTTGCACGGCGGCGCCCCGGCGAATATGCCGCCGTTGAAACCGCACAAGATTACGCAATTGGCAGCCGCATTTTCCAAGGCCAAGCGTCCGAGGCGATTCGTGATGTCTTTGCCAAGGGCGGCGCATGTTATGACTGCCATATTATCAGCCAGACCCCGAGTAGGGGCGCGCCGGTAACCTTCCGCCCAGTGGTTCAGCCCGCGCGTTACATGCAAAAAGGCTGGTTCGATCACGCGGCGCACAAGGACGAAACCTGCGAGAGCTGCCACGCCGCCACAACTTCGGCCAAGGCCACCGATTTGCTGCTTCCCGGCATCTCGACATGTCGAACCTGTCATGTTGGTGAAAATGGCGGAAAATTGAAGCCGGTCAGGGATCCGGTAGCGTCAAGCTGTGCTTTATGTCACGACTATCACCTTGATAATAAGGCACCTTGGCGATCGAAACTGAAACAGAAGCGGCTAGACCGCCAATCTCAGGCAAAAACAACGATTGCGAGTCGCAATTGACAAAGAATAGTGTAAATTGGGTTGTTAAAAGTTTGTTAAGGTTAATGGGCTATAATTTTTTGCAGCGTGGAGCAGCGAACAAGGCCTTGAAGTTATGTTGATCGCGCAAGTCACTGATGTCCATTTAGGTTTTGAACCTAACAATCCTGCTGAATTTAATCGGCAGCGGTTGGATCAAGTGATTCGTAAGCTTAAGACCACTGAACCCGTTCCCGATATGTTGATTATATCCGGCGATCTTGTTGATCGCGGCGATGTGGAATCCTACAAACGGCTACGTTCTGTTATTGACGGATGCGGTTTTCCGACATGGCTTTGCCTCGGCAATCATGACATGCGTGATAATTTTAGCGCGGTTTTCCCAGAAATTCCTGTCAATGGCGGGTTTGTTCAATATGAAGTCGAGACAGACTCGCTGCGGATATTGATGCTCGACACGTTGGAGGAGGGCCGCCACGGCGGCGCTTACTGTGAGGCGCGCGCCGATTGGCTTGATCAACAGCTTGCTGAACGGCCCGATGTGCCGACATTGCTCGTCATGCATCATCCGCCAGTTGATGCTGGGATCGAATGGATGGCAACCGATTCGCGCGAGCCGTGGGTGGCGCGCTTCTCAGATGCGATTGAGGGCCATTCGCACATTGTAGGGATTATTTGCGGCCATCTTCACCGCCCGATTTCCTCAATCTGGAAAGGCACATCAGTCGTCGTCTGTGCCTCAAGCGCGCCGCAAACCGCGCTTGATCTTTCGCCAATTGATGCTGAAGAGCCTGATAGCCGCGCGATGATCATTGCTGATCCGCCCGGTTATGCGTTGCACCGCTGGAATGGTCGTGAAATGGTAACGCATTTTGACAATGCCGACGATCATGTCGTCATCGCGCGGTTTGATCATAAAATGCAGAAGCTTGTCCGCCATCTCCTCGATGAGCGCCCTCCGGTAGAAGTGCCTGAGCCGACTTTATCCTGATCAGTCCACGCCGAACGTCCAGCCTTCGCTTTGCGCGACTTGCGGGGTCAGCCCTTGCGGTTTCCATAGCGCGTCGCGCGCGGCGTTGGCGCGGAGCCACGCAGCGGTAAGTATCGCATCAGTCGCATGATCAGTGTAGCGGGGAAGCACGATATGCGGCGCCGATCCCAACACGCCGAGCGCCTCATCAAGCGACGCACCGTCGCGTAATTTTGAACGCCCTTTGCGAAGCCCCGCTGCGCGCGCGGCGATGCTGGTATAGATTTCAACGATAGCTGGCCCAGTATCTGGAAGCGGGTCAAATGGCCAGACGGGCACGCGGCCTTGCACGCGGTTGAGCAGCCGCATCCCCGCAAAGCTGGCCTTGGCGACTTGGGCTGCACCGATGGCATCATAAACCGTTGAAGGCTTGCCGCCGCCGCCCGCATTATACGTCGCTTCGCAGATGCGCAGGTGCATGTAGTCGGCCTTGGCCCCATCAGCGGCACCGAAATAAAAATGGCGGCGGTGGTGCCGTTCAAGGAAGGAGGCCGCGCCTAAATCCTCATCATCGCACAGTCGGTCAACATAGGCACGAAACGAGACCGCATCGCCGGGCACATCATCGCCGGGTAAATAGCTTCCGCGCGTCACCAGCGGCGGCGCGAAGCTGAAATCAAAGCCGATCAGCGTATTGCCGCGCTGCGCCAACACCCATTCAAGGATCGCAGTGCGAGACCAGTAGCGCTCGGGCGGGGCGACCAATATCGGCGCATCATTCCCGATATCGCACACCGCAAGCGCGATGCCGGGATGGCGCGATCCCTTCGCGCCTGACCAATCGGCGACGGCAAACCGAGTGAAGCGACTCATCCGCCGTGACGCTCTTTCCGCAACTTATCCCAATGTACCAGCCGCTCAGCAATCTTGGCCTCAAATCCGCGCGGGGAGGGGGCGTAGAATGGCTGCGGCGTCATCTCGGTAGGCCAATAATTATCGCCGCTAAAACCCTCCTCCGCGTCATGATCATAGGCATAGTCCTTGCCGTATCCGATGTCCTTCATCAGCTTGGTCGGCGCGTTGAGGATGTTGGCGGGCGGCATCAACGATCCGGTTTCACGCGCGGATTTCCACGCCGCTTTCTGCGCTTTATAGGCTGCGTTCGATTTGGGCGCAGTCGCGAGATACAGGCAGGCCTGTACAATCGCGAGTTCACCCTCGGGCGATCCCAGAAAATCATAAGCGTCCTTGGCCGCCAAACATTGGATCAGCGCCTGCGGATCAGCCAGCCCGATATCCTCACTCGAAAAACGCACCAACCGGCGCAGCACGTACAGCGGCTCTTCCCCAGCGACGAGCATCCGCGCGAGGTAATAGAGCGCAGCCTGCGGATCGCTGCCCCGCAACGACTTATGCAGCGCGGAAATCAGGTTGTAATGCCCCTCACGGTCTTTGTCATAAACGGGCATCCGCCGGTGGAGCAGCGCGGAAAGCGCGGTTGGATCAAGCGGTTCGGCAATCGCCACCGAAAACAAAGTCTCGGCCTGATTGAGCAAAAACCGCCCATCGCCGTCGGCACTCGCGATCAGCGCGGCGCGCGCATCGGGGGTGAGCGGCAGTGCGCGGCCCTCAACATTTTCGGCGCGGGTGAGCAGCGTATCAAGCGCGCTTGCATCAAGCCGGTGGAGGATCAGCACCTGAGCGCGGCTCAGCAATGCGGCATTCAATTCAAAGCTCGGGTTTTCGGTCGTCGCCCCAACGAGGATGATCGTCCCGTCCTCAACATAGGGCAGGAAACCATCCTGCTGCGCGCGGTTGAAACGGTGGATTTCATCAACGAACAGCAAGGTTCGCTTGCCAGTGCGGGCATGGTCACGCGCGGTGGCGAACAGTTTCTTGAGATCGGCAACGCCCGAAAACACCGCCGAAATTGCCTCAAAGCGAAGGCCAACCGCGTCCGCGAGCAACCGGGCAATCGTCGTCTTGCCCGTGCCCGGCGGCCCCCAAAGGATGATCGAGGCGAGCTTGCCCGCCGCCACCATCCGGCCAATCGCGCCGTCATCCCCCGTCAGATGATCCTGCCCAACGATATCAGAGAGCCGCGCGGGGCGCAGCCGTTCAGCAAGCGGCGCGTTTGCGGACGGGGGCAGGGCAGGGGCTTGATCGGGGAACAGGTCGGGCATTGGAGAAGTATAGCGCGCGCGGCGAGGGGCGTCACCTTATCGCGCAGACCCTATCAGCGGAGCGTTAAAGCAACAAAAGATACGGTCGATCATAGTAAGTTTGTATCCTTTGTTGCTTTAAGGCCGCTGTTGTTGGGGGCACCGGATCACCATATTTTGCAAGCCTTGATTCATGCGGGCATGATGATCAGATGTTGAAGAAATAGGACAGCGGTTTTTTTTGGGGGGCAACATTTCCCCTCTCCCCTTGCGGGAGAGGGAGGGAGCTGCGCAGCGGCGGAAGGGTGAGGGGGTGCAGAGCGAAGCGTGAGCGAGCGTGGTCTTCTCCAACAACGCACGCTGTCTTTCAGCCGCAGACGCGGCTGGCCCCTCACCCGGCACTTCGTGCCACCCTCTCCCTCAAGGGGAGAGGGGGTATTACAGCAAGCTCGCTTGCTTATCCGAATCCCCAACCGCCGCGGCGCTCTTGACCGCATCGGCGCGCGCCATTGGCAGGTCGAGCCGCTTGTTATGCGGGGCGAATATCTCCGCCACCGTCACGACCTGCAACCGATCATCCTCGCGGTTGAGCAGGGGATGCTGATATTTGCCAGCGGCCGCAATTTCATCGCGCATCGCTTTGGTTGGCATATCCATGCAGAGCAGGATGCCAAAATCGGCCTTTTCGCGAATACGGTCAGAGTTTAACTTGGCGAGATCACCGCGCCCGGTTTTCCCCGATTTGACTTGGAAGATCGCCTTGCCATTTTCGTCCTTGCCTTTGAGGAAATAGGCGGTGCCATCAACGCCGCCGTCGGCACCCTTTTTCTCGTTAATCCGCGCTTGGTTGCGCGAATAAGTGAGGATCATCCACTTCTCAAATTCCTTGCGCGTCCGATCATCCTTGCGGTTGGCGAGCGCGACAGCGGAGGCGAGATCGCGCGGCACCCCGTCGAGCAGGATGTTGGCCTCAACCTCGGCCCACGTCTCGCGATATTTATCCTCAAGCCGTTTGAGGATCAGCGCGATTGATTGATAAGTGATATCAATCCCGATCCACTGCCGCCCCAGCCGCTGCGCCACCGCAACCGTGGTGCCGCAACCGCAATAAGCGTCAAGGATGACATCGCCTTCGTTCGACGAGGCTTTGATGATGCGTTCCATCAGCGCTTCGGGTTTTTGGGTTGGGTAGCCGAGACATTCGGCGGCTTGAGAGTTGATTGGTGGGATGTCTATCCAGACATCTGAAACTGATATACCTTCCTGTTCATCCAAATAGCGTTTCATACGCGGCACTGAACCGGGATTTGGCTGAACGACAATCCCGACTTCATATGCAGCTTGCATCCGCTCTTTAGTCCACCGCCAGACGCGAGTTATGCCAAGGAACTCGTATGTCAAATTCGGGCGATTGGGATTCGGATTTATCAGGTTATCAAGCTGGTATCTCCGGCCAGTCCCCTCCTCAATCGACGAATAATGGCTTTTTACGTATTTCTCCGAGTGCTCAGTATATAGAGCGTTCCACGTTGCATCGGTGCCTTTTCGGTAGGCTAATATTATGTCGTGTGAGCTGGCAAATCGTGTGAAGGCGTGACCCTTCGCCGCTGTCCTGTTCCAGACTATCTCGTTGATATAATCCCCACCTTGCCCACAAAACACCGCATCAAGCACCAGCTTCAAATAATGCGAGGCGGTGGGATCGCAGTGGAGGTAAAAGCTGCCCGTGGGCCTAAGCACGCGGTGGATTTCCACAATGCGCAGCGTCATATGGATCAGATAGGCAAGCAGGCTGCCGCGCTGCAGCACCTTTTCCAGTCCCTTGATCAGTTCAACCGTTTGCTCGGTGAGCCTGCCACTGTTAAGCTGGGCAATGTCAGTGATCCATGCCAGCCCATCAACCGCCTCATCGCCCCATTCCCATGTATCGACAAACGCCTGCGCCTGCGCGCGGTCTTCGCCGCCTTGGTTATTGTAAATCTGGAAATAGTTGCGCTTTGAATTGAACGGCGGATCAATATAGCAAAGGTCAACGCTCTCACTCGCGATTTTGTTACGCAGCACATCGAGATTATCACCGTAATAGAGGCGGTTTTTGCTGCTGTTACTGTCCGATTTCGCCACGCGTTGCGCCCCTGTGTTGGTGGCATGTTCATGGAACAGGCGGGGGGGAGATACAAGGGTTCAAATTCTTGGCGGCTTGGCGGCCTTGGCGTGAGAATAATCAAGGGTAAGCCGCGCGGTGAGTGCAGGATTTTGACTCACGCCAAGATCGCCAAGACGCCAAGACAGAGTCTCCATCTTCGTCGTGATTTTTTGGCTTCGTTAACAACCTATGTCGTCATTGCGAGCGAAGCGCGGCAATCCAGTAGCGATGGTAGCACTGGATTGCCGCGCTTCCGCAAAGCGGAAGTTTATCCTGAGCGCCTGCAAGGCAGTCGAAGGGCTCGCAATGACGGTGATGCTTGACATTTTTATATAAAGATATATCTTAAGACTATCAAAAACGAATCAAAAGGAATATTTTGTGTTTTTTGGACATCATCACCGGATGTACCGGATGAAAATGCGGTTTGGCCACGGGGCGCACCATGAGGGGCATTTTGGCGGTGGACGTGGGCGCGGCGGTGCGCGGCGGCGGATATTTGATGGCGCGGCACTGCGCCTCATCCTGCTCAGCCTGATCGAACAGCAGCCGCGCCACGGTTATGAGCTGATCCGCGAGATTGAGGAA
>JAYTMV010000314.1:0-13242 GCA_043728175.1 Sphingomonadales bacterium | reverse complement strand
GCCTCCACAAGCGCAATCGCCCGTTGGATGGCGGCGGCTATAGTCAAATCACTGGTATCAAGCAAGTCAGCATCCGCCGCCTGCCGCAGCGGCGCATCCATCCGCCCCGAATCGCGAGCGTCGCGGGCGTGGATATCAGCAAGGATCGCGGCATAATCACGCGCGGGATCATCGTTGTGACGCCGCTTTGCACGGATTTCAGGGCTGGCAATCACGAACAATTTGGCGTCCGCATCGGGTGCAATCACGGTGCCGATATCACGGCCGTCAAGCACAGCCCCGCCGGGCTGCCGCGCAAAATCCTGTTGCCGCTTGAGCAACGCGGCACGCACCGCAGGATGGATCGACACGCGCGAGGCCAGCCCGCCCGCAGCCTCACTGCGCAGATCAGGGTCGGTGAGGAGGGCATCCTCAAAGTCGCACGCGGCGAGCGCATCAGCTTCATCATCAGGATTGCCACTAGCACGCGCCGTTGCGACGCCGACTGCGCGGTAGAGCAGCCCGGTATCAAGATGCGGTAGGGCATAAGAGTCGGCAAGGGCGCGAGCAATAGTGCCCTTGCCCGACGCTGCAGGGCCATCAACCGCGATGATCATGTTGACGGCTTTCGCAGCGCGCGGATCAGGCCTATCAGAGCGATGATCCCCCACGCCACTTCAAGCACGACTGCGGCCAAATTGAAATTGACCGATAGCGAAATCAGCAGCAGCACCGCGCCGATCAGATTGAGCGCATTAAACAGGAGCTTGTTCAGCGCTTGCCCCATGTTGGCGTAAATGAACGCACCGATAAACAGCACGCTGCCGCAGATCCCGATGATATCAGCGGCAAGCGAAGTTAGCACTGCGCCAACCCTTCCAAACCTTCCACAAACCCAGGAAAGCTTGTTGCGACAGAGGCCATATCGTCAATTGTCACGCAGCGTTCGGACACAAAACCCGCAACGGCAAAGCTCATCGCGATTCGGTGATCAAGTTCAGCGGCAATGGTTGCGCCGCCCACGAAAGCTTCCCCGTCGCGTCCTTCGATAATGAGGCCGTCGGATAATTCTTCGACCGTAACACCAATCGCGCGTAAGCCTTTGGCCATCACAGCGATCCGGTCTGATTCCTTGACCCGAAGTTCCTCAAGCCCGCGAAATACGCTACGTCCTTTGGCCATTGCAGCGGCAATGAAGAGGATCGGGAATTCATCGACCATGCTTGGGACAATTGCCGGGTCAGTCTCGATGCCAGACAGCGCCGAGTAAGTGACGGTCAGATCAGCCACAGGTTCGCCGCCGACGATACGCTGCTGGCCGTAGCTGATGTCAGCCCCCATCGCCTCAAGCACCTTGAAAATCCCTGCGCGCGTGATGTTCAGGCCAACATTGGCAATCGTAACACACGACCCCGGCACGATCAGTGCGGCGACTGCAAAGAAGGCGGCAGAAGAAGGATCGCCTGGAACGACAATGTTCTGCGGTTTGAGCTCAGCCTCGCCGCGAATCGCTATCGTCCGCACGCCTGCGCTATTAGTCTCGACGGTCAGCTCTGCGCCAAATCCGGCGAGCATCCGCTCACTATGATCACGCGTTGGCACTGGCTCAATCACGTGGGTGATCCCCGCTATATTGAGGCCGGCAAGCAGAATCGCACTCTTCACCTGAGCCGAGGCGACTGGAAGGCGGTACGTAATCGGCACCGCCGGGCAAGCGCCGCGCAGCATCAGTGGCAGGCGGTCACCCGATGTTGCAGTGATATCGGCCCCCATCAGTGACAGCGGATCAATCACGCGTGCCATCGGGCGTTTCGACAGCGAAGCATCGCCAATAAAGGTCGCTGTGATGGGGTGGCTCGCGATCAAGCCCATCAGCAGCCGGGTTGAGGTGCCGCTATTGCCCATGTCAAGTGCGGTCTGCGGCTGCATCAGCCCGCCAACACCGACGCCGTGAACATGCCAAATACCTGCATCATCACGGACGATATCAGCCCCCATCGCGCGCATTGCAGCGGCGGTTGCCAGCACATCATGCCCCTCAAGCAATCCCTCTATCCGGCTTTGCCCCACTGCGAGCGCCGAAAGCATCAGCGCGCGGTGCGAGATTGATTTATCCCCCGGAACGGTGATCGTTCCGGTCAGCGCTGGGCTTCTCAAAAATGTGGCGGGGCTGGTCATATGACGAGCGCTTTTGACAGCGGCGCTATGCTATGGCAAGGCGCACCGCGATTGGCGGGTAATCCCTGCCACCTATCATTAATTAAAAGGTTTTGAAACTCATGGTGAAGCCTGAATGGGGCACCAAGCGCAGTTGTCCAAAATGCGGCGTGCGCTTTTACGATTTGACTAAGGATGAACCCGTTGTCTGCATTTCATGCGGCAATAACTGGGTTCCCGAGCCGATTCTGAAATCCAAACAGCCAATGCCGTTTGAAGAGGTCAAGAAGGTTGATCCCAACGCCGCCGATTCGGATTTGGGTGATGATCTGGCTGAACTTGAAGTTGACGAAGATGCTGAAATCTCACCTGATGATGAGGTCGATATCGGCGGCGATGACGATTTGGGTGTTGATACTGGCGAAACCCAGACCGACGTTTGATATATTGATTTAGGGGCGGCGCCTGCGTAATGGCGTCGCTCATTGGGGCCTTAGCTCAGTTGGTAGAGCGCTTCGCTGGCAGCGAAGAGGTCAGCGGTTCGAACCCGCTAGGCTCCACCAAAGCCCATTAACCCGCGCAAATGCTGGGGAATGGCGGAAAACCAAGGCTTTTTGTCGGTTGACTGTTACAGTTGTAACAGCGAGGACAGCCTATGTGTACCCATCTCCAGAAGCGCGGCGCGGTCTATTATTTTCGCCGCACGATACCCAAAGCGTTGCAATCGGCATTCGATGGCCAGACGCAATGGATGCACAGCCTTGGCACTAAAGACCTTGCAGAGGGCAAGCGGCTAGCTAGGCTGGCAGGAACTGAGACAGATAAGCTTATCGACGACGCCATGAACTTGGCGACAAAAACGACGGCTGCGGCTCCGCGACAATCCATTGCCAGTTGGCCACATGCTGAATGGCAAATTGAAGATGCGGAATATCTGGCACAAGAAAGCTACAGGCAAGAGGCCGAATATGAGGGACGGGCTGACCTTAGGGACGCGCTAACCGAACGATTTAATGTGGCATCCGACGCCCTCACACCCAACGAAATGGCGGCTAGGGATTTGCTAGCCCAAGAGCGGTTTGAAGTATCGGTTGCGCGTGATCGGCTTGCCCATATGGAGCGACAACTATCAAAGGCGGTTGCGAGTGAGTTAGATGACACTCGCCCGGATGTCGCCAAGCCGCCAGCTTCAACCCCGTTAGCTGACGTAGGCAAAGCGGGTGCTATGCTTGATCCTACAATCATTGACCTTTGGTCTACCGAACGCAAGGTCAAGGCCAAGGGCATTGACGCGCATAGGGCCGTCGCGCGCTGGTTTCATGAACGGGTTGGCGAAAAGCCAGCGTCTGCAATTACGCGCAGCGATGTGTTAGCCTTCAAGACTAAGCTTGTTGACGAAGGGCAGAGTGCCGCGAACATCAAGATGAAACTAAGCCGTCTGCGCACTACCCTGCAATGGGCTTTCGATAACGATTATGCGGCTAGCAACGTGGCGTCAGGGGTTAGGATCAAAGACACCGAAGCTGCCAAAAATAGGCGGCGGGAATTTGACCTTGCGTCGCTTAACGCCATATTCGCCAGCCCAATTTACTCGGCAAGCTACCGTCCGACTCAAGCTAGGGGTGAGGCTGCTTACTGGCTACCTCTGTTAGCATTGTTTACGGGCGCGCGAATGGAGGAATTAGGCCAGCTTCGCCCGTCTGACATTGTTAGGCGTAACTACCCCGATGGTGACGGTGTTGAACGCAGCGCTTTCTTCATTTGCCTAACCGAAGACAGTGAGGATGGCCTAACGCTCAAAAATGCCAAGAGTGAGCGCGATGTCCCTATGCACCCCGAAATCATAAAGTTTGGCTTCCTAAGCTATGTTGAAGCAATCAAAGCGCAAGGCCATTCAAGGCTGTTTCACGAACTCAAGCCCAATATCTACGGTACGCTTACCGCCAAATGGGGAGAGTGGTTTAACGGGTACAAGCGAAGCGCTTGCAACATCAATGATCGCCGCATGACGTTTCATTCGTTCCGTCACACGTTCAAACATTATGCGCGCCATGTCGGCATGATTGAGGGTATCCAACGGCAAATCATGGGGCATCGCAGCGGCGATGTAGCGGACAGTTATGGGAGCGGTTACAGCCTTCATAAGCTTGTCGAGGGCATGGCACAATTCAGGGTGCCGGGGCTTAGCTTGCCAGCCCCTTCACAAGCCCGATAGGCGCAGCACTTCCGAAGGCTTGGTATCGAGCGCAGCGGCTATGCGGGCAATATTGAGCATCGTCACATTTCGTTCGCCGCGTTCGATTTTTCCCATATGTGATCGGTCAATCCCGGCTGCGTCGGCAAGCGCCTCTTGGGAAAGCCCTGTTGCGTTGCGCATGGCCCGCACAGTCCCGCCAAGCGCCGCTAGGACGTTATCACCGTCCGTCTGTCCAGATACCCTTGCCACAAACGCATAGGTCGCTTGTGAGGTGTTTTATGGCCACGGCATTTACGACCCTTTCGTTCTGGGCTACTCTCGGCAGGCTAGGCGGCGGGCATTTAATAGGGGCTTCTATAATGAGCTTATTCGGAAAGTTTTTTGCAAAGAGTAGGCAACCAGATTTGTCATATGCGGCAGAGGGGTTTTATCGCACAGCATTGGCGCGGGCAAATAAAGCGGACGTTGACTTTCACGCTTTGGCGGATGGCTATGCACTCACGTTAGCAAACGAAGGCGCAACGGTCGAGCAAGCCCGCTCCGCGCATTGGGGCGGCGTATGCGGTATCTATCAAGACCTTGCTGCATATGGCAATTATGTGGATGCCTATGAAGAAGCGATGGAAGAGTGTGGGGTAGCTCTGGGAGATGCAAGCACAAGAGCCAGAAAGATATACAAAGGCGGCGCTACTACTATGCTGGGATTATTGCTAGCAACGGAGCCTGATGAGTATGAGCGATTTCTTAAACATATGGGAGTTTGAAGCACCCCTCTAATACCATCCCGCCCATACGAGAGCGTCCTTGAGATCAGGAAACCGCTCCATAGCATTATAGACTTCTGGCCCTGTTCGTTTCGATAGATCGGTTTCATATTGCCCATTTGGGAAGTGTATCTCTAATCGCCCGGTTGGCCATCGTTTCGCGGTAAGGCTACCAAACTCCCGCACTTGATGTTCGCCGTTGCTTGCCCTTTTTTGACGTTCCAGCAAGTCCAAATGGCTATCCAAGCTGCGCTTGACGACTGGAGCAATGCCAGCCTTCATTCGCTCAAAATTATCGCCACTTCGCTTGAGGTGGCAAGCGTAGCATGATCGGTCACGAGTGCGCCGTTTGAACCCTCCGCATTTGGGGCAGGGTGCTTCAAGGTCGATGTAGTAGGGTATCCGCTCAATATATGCAGAGAAGCGGCCTGCGTGGTTTACACGCCCCCTGAGTGCTTCCCGATATGCAAGATCAAGTTCACAGATTGCCCGCTGTCGTGCGTCAAGTTTGTTGGCGCGGGGTTGCCGTTGGTGAAGGGCAAAGCGCTCATCTTTGTGCCAACTATTTGTCAATATTCCGGCTCCAAAAACCTAGTTTGTACACTTTCTCGCTTATACTTCGTATTATATATGTCAGGCGTCGCTGATCAGCTTTTCCAGCGTTTTTGCGTTGATCCACTGATTGCCCACTCTAATGCGACGCAATCCACCTATTGCTATCGTGACTTTATGAAACTTGTCTCCAATCACAACTTCATCCTCTGAGAACGAAAATCTAACATCAAAAACTCTTTGACTTTGCGCCCTCGAAAAAGCTTTATCACCTTTTAGTGCAGCTTTGACTTTCGATAGTGTGTTGTTCCTATTTAGATCAACATGCTTCCCAAAGCTAGTTAGCATACTGGTTATCGCTGTTTTCTGATAAGCCTTAAATGGGGCACACATTATGCTATCTGAGAGGGCCGCGTTGGGAAAGCGGGTACGAAGCTTGGCCATGATCTGGCTGTTAGTCAGTTCCCGATATTCTGCACTTATAATCATAGACTGCACCATAAGCTTCATTTCATGCAGAAAACGTGGCGGGCGTTTGCCATTTACATGGGCTTTGACGCTTACGGATAGCAAATGGCCGTCGGACTGTTCGGCCAGAAAGGCTGCCTTCAGCTTGGCAACCCGTTTTGTCCAATCCCCGTTTGCTTCCGCAATCCTTGCCTTCGTCACTTTGGCCATATCACTGCAATTTCGCCCCATGTACCTGCCTCGCGGACGGGCGGGCGTAATCGCTGTGTGAGCATCATTGCAGCCGTTGGCAACCAATACAACTTATCCGATGAACTGCCCTTGCGGCTAAGCCTCCAATTCAAGCCATATAGTCCATCAATCATAACCCCCGCTTGAACCAAACCCCGTTCGCGGGCAGGGTGGGCTAAAGGGGTAAAGAGTGAGCGACGCGGCGGTTTCCCAAGAGGTTCTGGATAGCTTCATTGCCAAGTGGTTGGGAACCAAGGGCGGTTCCGAGCGCGCCAACGCGCCGCATTTCTTGCTTGAATTTATGGCGGCGCTTGGTCTGCCCCATAACCTTACCCCTGCTGAAAAAGGGGTGTTAGGCGATTATCAGTTTGAAGGCCCGGTTGAGCGTGGTTCGGCTGCTGGCAACAAAGGCTTCATTGATTTGTACCGCAAGGGCCGCTTTGTGCTTGAGGCCAAGCAGTCCCTAATCCCCAAGGACAAGCGCGATAGGCCCGAACTGTTTGACGTGGTTGAGGTTACGCCTGCCACACCATCGGGGCCGAAATATGATGCGTTGATGCGCGGTGCGCTTAACCAAGCGCGCAACTATGCGGTAAACCTGCCCTCTGATCACCCTTGGCCACCCTTCCTGATCGTCTGCGATGTTGGCAGGGCTTTCGAGATATATTTCGATTGGTCAGCTAACGGGCGCGGCTATAGCTTCTTTCCCGATAAGCAGGGCTACCGCATTGAATTGCAACGCCTTGCCGAACCCGAAGTGCAGACGATGTTTCGCGCAATCTGGTGCGACCCGGCGAGCATTGATCCGCGCGCGCGCGCCGCAGAGGTAACGCGCGACGTGGCCCGTAGCCTAGCAGAGGTCAGCAAGCACCTAGAGGAAGACAACAAACGGGCTGCAAAGGCCGCTGCTTCAATCGGACGCGACTCTGAGATAATCGAAGAAACGGCCTTGTTCCTCATGCGCCTGCTGTTTTGCATGTTCGCAGAAGATGTTGGCTTGTTACCAAAAGGCAAATTCACCGAGTTTTTAGCGAACTGCGAATTGTCCGCTACCGAAGAGCGGCCCGCCAAGCTTGACGAAGATACATTTCGCAAGGGCTTGTCTGACCTTTGGGAAAACATGGGTAAAGCGCACAAGGCAGAACGCTACGCATGGGCGGTGAAAGCCCAAGTGCGATACTTTAATGGCGGCCTGTTCAGGAAAGCTACCGTATATGGGCTGCACCTCAACGACGTAGAAAAACTGATCAGCGCCGCCCGTCATGATTGGACAGAGGTAGAGCCTGCCATATTCGGCACCTTGCTTGAACAGGCGCTTACAGTAAGCGAGCGGGCAAAGCTTGGCGCGCATTATACCCCGCGCCCCTATGTCGAACGGCTGGTTCAGGCGACGATAATGGACGTGCTAGAGGCCGAATGGGCAGAGGTTCAGGCGGGCGTTGCAGAGGCGACAGCGGGCAATAAAAACAAGCAAGCCCTTACCCTCACCACTGCATTCCATAGCCGTATCAAGGCGCTGCGTATCCTAGACCCCGCCTGTGGCACTGGTAACTTCCTTTATGTCGCAATGGAATTACTGTTGCGGCTTGAAAGCGAAGTGATTGAACTTGGCGTTAGCCTTGGCGGCAAAGCCGAACCAGAGGTCGGCCCGCACCAATTCCTTGGGCTAGAGCTTAACCCCCGTGCCGCCGTCATTGCGGAGTTAGTGCTTTGGATTGGCTGGCTGCGTTGGCGCACTGCCAATGATCCTACAGCTATCCCTACGCCCGTTCTCGAACGCACTGATTCGATAAACTTTGGAGGCGACAAGGGCTATGACGCTGTGTTGCGCCATAAGCCAAGCGGCGAAGCTGATACTGACAATCCGGTAATGCCCGATTGGCCAGAGGCTGATTTTATCATCGGCAACCCGCCCTTCATTGGTGGCAAGGATTTGCGTGACAAGCTTGGTGGCGATTATGCCGAAGCCCTGTGGAAAGCCAACCCACGGGTGCCAAAGTCTGCCGACTTCGTTATGCAATGGTGGGACAGGGCGGCCTATGCCCTCACCCGCCCGGATAGTCCGCTGCGCCGCTTTGGCTTCGTCACCACCAATTCGATAACACAAGAATTTTCGCGGCGGGTGATTGCCAACTATCTTGGTCAAGGTGGCCTATCGCTTATCCTTGCCTGCCCTGATCATCCTTGGACTAAGGCCACAAAGGATGCCGCCGCTGTGCGCATTGCCATGACGGTAGCAGAGGCTGGCCATCACGACGGGCAGTATATCGAAGTCACGCATGAGGCGGGGCTTGATAGTGATAAGCCAGTGATTGAAACCGCGACAACGCAAGCAGTGATCCATGCGGATTTGAGCATAGGCGCGAATGTTACCGAGGCGAAACCGTTACTAGCCAATGAGGGCCTTTCTTCTCCCGGCGTAAAGCTGCACGGCAACGGCTTTATCGTTACACCATCGAAAGCCGCGCACCTTGGGCTTGGGAAGCGAGACGGGCTTGATCAGCATATCCGCCCCTATCGGCATGGCCGCGACTTGCTGCAAACGAGCCGGGGCGCGATGGTGATTGACCTATACGCGCTTGACGAAAAGGACGTGCGCACTCGCTTCCCCGAAGTCTATCAACATCTTTTGGCCAAGGTGAAGCCCGAACGCGATAACAACCGACGTGAAAGCTACAAACGCAATTGGTGGATTTTCGGCGAACCGCGTAAGGATATGCGCCCTGCGCTAGCTGGCCTCAAGCGATACATCGCAACAGTTGAAACCGCCAAGCACCGAATTTTCCAGTTCCTTGATGCCAGCATTTTGCCCGATAATATGGTTGTCGCTATTGGAAGCGACGATCCACATACCCTTGGGATATTGTCGTCAGCCATTCACGCTGAGTGGTCTTTGCGCGCGGGCGGCTGGCTAGGCTTTGGAAATGACAATCGCTATTCAAAGTCCAAGGTATTCGACCCTTTCCCCTTCCCCGATGCCAGCCCCGATCAACGCAAAGCCATCGCAGCGCTCGCCGAAGAACTCGACGAAACGCGCAAAGCTGCGCTTGCCGAAACCCCTGGCCTCACCATGACCGAGATTTACAATCTCCGCGATTTGAAACGGAGCGGCGCAGCACTCGACTTTGCCGCCGACGATAGGGCAACCCGCGCCCGCGCCGGGATTGTGGCCAAGCTGCATGATGATCTCGACGCCGCTGTTGCCGCCGCTTACGGCTGGCCCGCCACCCTTGCCCCGTCCGAAATCATCACGCGCCTAGTCGCGCTCAATGCCGAGCGCGCGGCAGAGGAAAAGGCTGGGCATATCCGCTGGCTGCGCCCCGATTATCAAATTCCGCGCTTCGCCAAGGAATAGCCACACTTCACAAGCCCGTCAGAGAGTCACTGAGTCCCTTGGTGACGTGCTTGCTACTCAATACCCGTGCCACCTGTGTCGCCTTCCACGCGCCGCCACGGCTGGTTGGTATCCCTTGCGCGGTTAATTCGCGCGCGATGCCCGAAAGGCTGGCAATGCCCGCGCGCTGCAAATCGCCAATTGCCTCTGCTACGCGGCCATTGAATACCGCCGCGCGCTTCACCCGTGCCGCCGTGCCAAGTGCGGGGTTGACCTTACTCCCCCGATAGCCGCCTAGCTTAGTCCCCCGTTCCTTTGCCGCTTGCAATGCCGCCTTGGTGCGCTCCGAAATCATCTTGCGCTCATTTTCGGCAAGGGCCGCATAAATATGGATAGTGAAGGGCGTTGCGCTTGGTTGATCGCAGGCAATGAAATCAACCTTGGCTTCCATCAATTGCGATATGAAGGCCACGTTGCGCGATAACCGATCAAGCTTTGCCACCAAGAGCGTTGATCCGGTAAGCTTGGCGCGCTTCAACGCCTTGGCCAATTCGGGGCGGTCGCTATCCTTACCGCTTTCAATTTCGACATAGGTAGGCGCTAACAGCCTGTCCCCATCCTTGATAAACGCTTGTATCGCCGCCTTTTGCGCCTCTAACCCCAAGCCCGAACGCCCCTGCTTCGCCGTCGATACCCGCGCATATGCCACATAGCTTGTCATGATCGCTCTCCGTTTCACGTTACTGACTACGGACATTGACAGTAATGTAAAGGGTTATTGATGAGGGCGTTTTGCGGGTGAAAGGCTGGCCTACCCCCCTATGGGGAGATTGGCGCTTGCGATGATCGGACTTGGTAGCTCGCGTAAAGATGATATTTTTTGGGTTTTGATAAGATTGCATTTGCACGGGCAACAGGCTTGCCAAACTGTTACATTCGGCCTACTCAACGGTGATAGTCACACTGACAAAAAGCCCATATTTCCTTGGTTTTGGCGATGCTTTGAGCAATCCCGCTAGGCTCCACCACACCGCATTATGTGCGGTGCCCCGATATCACAAACCATAGTTTCAGGCGGCGCTGCGGCGTGGCCTTGCATGTCCTTCGCTCGACGGCGATGCGGTTGGTTTTGAGAACAGGTAGCCCTGCAACTGCGCACAGCCCAAATCACGCATTTTTGACATTTCTTGCGGCGTTTCAACGCCTTCAGCGGTTGTTTTCATCCCCAAATCTTCGGCAAGCGAAACAATTGCCTTGATGATCGCAACGCTATCTTGTGAGCCTTTAGTGGCCGATTTTACGAATGAGCGATCAACCTTAATCGTTGAGAAGGCCGCGCGGCGCAAATAGCCAAGCGAGGAATAGCCAGTACCAAAATCATCAAGCGCAAGGCTCACGCCAATTGAGCGGAGCCGCGCAAGCGCTTCATCACCATTATTGCCTTGGCGCAAGAACACGCTTTCTGTCACTTCCAATTCAAGGCGATCTGCGCTCAGTCCGCTTGAAGCAAGCGCATGAACCACGCTTGCTAGTAGCCCGTCACCTTCAACCTGAAAGCTCGATAAGTTTACTGACAATTTGATATGGTCGGGCCAGTTCGCCGCCTCGACACAGGCCGAATGAAGTACCCAATCACCGATCTGATTGATGAGTCCAGCCTCTTCGGCTATAGGTACGAAGAGCGCGGGCGAAATGAAACCACGCGTTGGATGTTCCCAGCGCAGCAGTGCTTCGTAGCCGACGATGGCCTGATCCTGCGCGCCGACGATCGTTTGGTAGGCAATCGAAATCTGACCCTTTTCAAGCGCATTGCGTAAGTCGTTTTCGATCAACCGCCGCTCATCAACCTCGGATTGCATTACCGATTGATACCGGATGCAGCAGCCGCGCCCGTTGCCTTTACCGTGATAAAGCGCGAGATCGGCGCTGCGTGTGAGCGTCTTAATATCTTGGCCGTCTTGTGGGCCAACCGCGATGCCAACCGTTGCGCCAACGCTGGTCGAAGTATCATCAATAATCCGCGCCGCGCTGAGTTTGGCAATGATTAGATCGCCAAGTTTAGCGAGATCGGCATCGCTTCCCGCATTTGGCACGACGACCGCGAACTCATCACCGCCAAGCCGGACGGCATGGCCAAGATCGCCTACCGCGTCCTCTAGCGACCGTGCGACCGCGCAAAGCAGATCATCACCCGCATTATGGCCAAGCGTATCATTAACCCATTTGAAACGGTCAAGATCAACCAGCAGAATGGCGCAGCGCCTTCCTGCTGAAATCGAATCGCTCAGCGCTGTTTCAAAAAGCGGGCGGAAATAAGCGCGGTTCGCGAGGCCGGTCAGCAAATCATGATTGGCGGCATAGGTGAGCTGAGCGTTGGCAGCACTGACTTCTTTGCGGCGACGCTGACCGCTAAGATACGCAAACAACATCGCGAGAATAACGAGAACCGCTGCGACGCCCCCAAGCACAGTGATTTGCACCACCCCGCGCAGTCGGTTTTGCGACTGCGCCAGCGCCAGTTCGCGCTGCACCTTTTGGGATTTAAGCGTTGAAATTTGGAGCCGCTGATTGGCGGTGTCAAAACGCGCACTGACCAGCGCTGAGTTGGTTGACGCCGCCAGGTCACGGCCACTATCATCAAGGCGCTTGAACGCCTTCAAATGCGCATAAGCCCTACTTGTCTGACCAAGCGATGCATAAATTTGCGAGGCGGTTTCGTGGAAATCGCGGTAAGCCATTGATGATGTTTCAAGATCAACGCCTTCAAAGCTACGTTCAATAAGCGGCACAGCACCAAGCGCATTGCCGCGTGCAAACAATATCTGCGCTAGCGTGCCCCATAGAAAGGGTTGTTCCTCTTCGGCGGCACCGCGCGCGATGCGCAAACCCTGTAAGACTGAGCTTTCAGCTTTTCTGACCTGGCCATCCATAAATTGTGCCGAGGCGATATTTGACAAGATATGCACCTCTAGCACGGGGCTATCCATTGTCCGGGCAATGCGCATTGCTGCGCTATATTCACGCTCAGCCTCAGCAAACCGACCCATATCTTTGAGCGCGTTACCGCGATTGTTATGGAGCGAAACCGTAACCGCAGGATCATCTTTATAGACCGACTGCGCCTGATCATAATAGCGCAAGGCACGGTCATAATCGCGCGCATCATAATAAAGCGAACCGATATTCTGAAGTGCCATCGCCTGACCGCGCGCCTCACCAAGCTTTTGGTAAGTCGCAAAGGCTTGATGCAACGTTGTCAGCGCCACCTGAACATTGCCCGTTTTTGCAGCGATTGACGCGGTTGAGCGTAAAAGGTCGCCGTAAAGCTTTGAGTTTGGTGCTAGCCGCGCAACTTTTGCAAGCGCCCCGGCCACAACTGGGGCAGCGTCAGCGGGTTTGCCAAGCCGTGTCAGCGCTTCACCTTGGAGCCAGTGGCTTGTCGCTATTGCAATGTCAGCCTCTTTGGCAGGGAGACGTTCTGCAAGACGTCCGGCTGTACGCGCATTAGCGAGTGCAGTTTCAGGGTCGGACATCATCGCTGCTTTGGTGCTGCTGATGCT
>JAYTMV010000313.1:0-5512 GCA_043728175.1 Sphingomonadales bacterium | reverse complement strand
GTGCTTGATATGGTCGGCGGAGATTATGTGCCGCGCAATATCGCCTGCCTCGCTGAAGATGGTCGTCACGTGACTATTGCCGTGCAGCGCGGGATAAAGGCTGAGATCAACGTCGCTGCCGTAATGATGAAGCGGCTAACGCTCACTGGATCAACGCTGCGTCCGCGTTCAGTGGAATTCAAAACGCTGGTCGCCGAAGAATTGCAACGTGTTGTTTGGCCGCATGTGATCGCGGGCGAACTCAAGCCTGTGATTGATATGACCTTCCCACTTGTGGAAGCGGCTGCCGCACACACCCGAATGGAAGCGGGCGATCATGTCGGAAAGATTGTGCTGGTCGTTTGACCCGCATGTATTGCGTCATACTGGGACGATCTGCGGTAAACCGTGCTTGATGCTGGTTAAAAAACTATTACCGTTGAAATAACGCAAATTCGAGTCGCACCGATTTTCTTTTTTGAATCAGGAGACTTATGATGAAATATGCTTTGCTAGCCATTGCTGCCAGTTTCGCGCTATCAACCGCAGCCCAAGCCGCAAGCGTCGCCATTAATTTTGACGGCGTACCAACCAACGATCTCGTCAATGGTTTCTACAACGGTGGCACTTCAAGCAGTGGCGCAACCGGGCCTAACCTCGGCGTTGATTTCACTGGATTTCAAACGACATCGGGCTTTGGCGAAACATCGCCCCCCAATCTTGCGTTCAACGCAGGCGGCCCTGCCTTTGCCAACACGACATTTGGTTTTACCGGATTTTCGTTCACCGCTGGCTTTTTCGCCCCCGGCACGGTGAGTGTGTTCAGTGGCCTGAGCGGTTCGGGCACTTTGCTTGGTTCGATCACTGGCATGCTCGGTGACGTAAATGCTTTCACGTTACAGACAGTCACTTTTTCTGGTCTTGGACGCTCGGTGACTTTCGTTGGCCCTGATGCAACGCTTGGTTTTGATGATTTCAACTTCACGCTTGCAGGCGGCGGTGGTGGCGGTGTGCCTGAACCCGCGACTTGGGCGATGATGCTGATCGGCTTTGGCATTGTCGGCGGCGCAATGCGCGGTCGCAAGGCGAGCATCCGCGTTACATACGCTTAAGCCAACACAGCCTTAACACAGGGGAAAAGCCCGTCGGTTACAATAACCGACGGGCTTTTTTGTGTGCGGCGCACATCTGCGATTCGGAAATGTAACAATCTCCTGCCAATGCACTGCAACAGCAGTCATTTTTTGGGAATGGTACATGGATGCTGTAACACTCGGCAGGTTTTCCGCAGAATTTGAACCTTGCGAAATTTCGCCCCCTGCGATCCCAGAAAGCTCATCGGGACGCCGCCACTATCGCACGATCTGGATCAGCGACGTTCATTTGGGCACACGCGGCTGCAACGCAAAGCTGCTGATCGATTTCCTTGATCACAGCGACAGCGACACGATGTATCTGGTTGGTGACATCATCGACGGCTGGCAAATGAAGAAGAAATTCTACTGGCCGTCTGCGCACAATGATATCGTCTGGCGGATCATGAAGCGCGCACGACGCGGCACCAAAGTGGTCTATATCCCCGGCAATCATGATGAGATGTTTCGCCAGTTTAGCGGAATGAACTTCGGTGGGGTCGAAATCCGGCGCAAGGCAATCCATGAAACCGCTGATGGTAAGCGTCTACTGGTTCTCCACGGTGATGAATTTGACGCGATCATGCTCGCACACCGCTGGCTCGCGGTGGTTGGGGATGCTGCATATATCACGCTGATGCGGCTTAATACCGTGGTCAACGCCGTGCGGACACGGCTTGGGTTGCCCTATTGGTCGCTGTCAAAAACCGCCAAGCATAAGGTTAAAAATGCAGTTGCATTCATCTCTCGCTTTGAAGAACTTGTCGCGCATGAGGCTGGCTTGCGCGGGGTTGACGGTGTCGTCTGCGGTCATATTCATAATGCTGAACAGCGCAGCATTGACGGCATTCAATATTATAATGATGGCGATTGGGTTGAGGGCTGCACCGCGCTGGTTGAGCATCAGTGCGGTCAGATGGAAATTCTCCACTGGGCCGAAATTGTCGCGGCACGCGAAAGCGCGGACGTTGCAGTTGCGCCAAAGCTGGCACTTGCCGCATGAAGATCGCAATCATCACCGACGCGTGGACGCCGCAGGTCAACGGCGTCGTCCGCACGCTCCAATCGGTGCGTGATGAGCTTGAGGCGCGCGGGCATGAGGCGCTAGTGATCTCGCCCGATCTTTATCGCTCATTGCCCTGCCCGACCTATCCTGAAATCCGGCTTGCGCTGGCTGGGCCGAACAGTGTCGGCGCGCGGATTGCCGCGTTTGGCCCTGATGCAATCCATCTTTCAACCGAAGGGCCGCTGTGCCTTGCCGCGCGGCGCTGGTGTCTGCGACGCGCGATTCCCTTTACGACCGCCTATCACACGCAATTTCCCGATTACATCGCGCGGCGAACCGGTATCCCGGCGGCGCTCTTCTGGCTCTATATTCGCTGGTTTCATGCCCCGGCAAAGCGTGTACTCGTCTCCACCCAAAGCGTGCGCGCTGAACTGCGCAGCCATGGCATATCGCATGTTGCACATTGGGGTCGCGGGGTTGATCTCACGCAATTCAGCCCCGACACACCCGCACCAAAGATTTATGCGCATCTTCCAAGACCAATCCAGCTTTATGTTGGCAGAGTGGCGGTTGAAAAGAATATTGAGGCGTTTCTTACGAGTGAAATCAAGGGATCAAAGGTCATCGTTGGGGATGGCCCCGCGCGCGAACGCCTGCAAGCGCGCTATCCTGATGCACATTTTCTTGGCACAATGAACGGTTGTGCGCTTGCGGGAGCCTATGCGGGGGCCGACGTGTTCGTCTTTCCCAGCCTTACCGATACATTCGGACTTGTGATGATTGAGGCGCTTGCCTGTGGGACGCCAGTGGCGGCTTATCCAGTGAGTGGGCCAATTGATATCGTAGTCGATAATGTTGGCGCGTTGGCTGGCGATCTTGAGAGCGCAATTGCGCTTGCGCTTACGCGGGATCGTGCGGCCTGCGCTGCTTACGGCCGCACTTTCACGTGGGGCGCAAGTGCCCAGCAATTTATTGCAGCGCTCTCCCCAGTTGAGTTTGCGAGCGAACCAGAACTGTGTCTGGCGTAAGGGCTTGCCCTTGCCCCCACATCGGACTAAGCCAAAAACATACCAAGGCCGCTCCGCAAGGGGCGGCCCTTATTTTATCTGAAAGGTTTTTCGCCGTGGCCCAGCCGCTCATGCCTCATGCGACCGCTTCGTGGATGGTCGATAATACTGCGCTTTCATTTGAGCAGATTGCCAAATTCTGCGGGCTTCACATTCTTGAGGTTCAGGCGATTGCCGATGATACAGCGGCAACAAAGCTGACCGGGCGCGATCCCATCCGCGCGAGCGAAATTACGCAGGCCGAAATTGAAAAGGGTCAGAATGATCCAAATTACGTCCTCAAAATGGATCGTGAGCCTGAGCAGGCACGCCGTTCAAAAGGCCCACGTTACACGCCGGTTTCCAAGCGGCAGGACAAGCCCGATGGCATCGCGTGGATCATCCGCAATCACGCCGAAGTGTCTGACGGCCAGATTGGCAAGCTGATCGGGACAACGCGGACAACGATTCAAGCGATCCGTGAACGCACGCATTGGAACATCGTCGATATCGTACCCAAAGACCCGGTGACGCTTGGCCTTTGCACCCAGCGAGAGCTTGACGCGATCATCGCCAAAGCCGCCAAGCTTAAGGGGATTGAAGCGCAGGTTGATACGCGCCTTGACGGTGACCGTGCTGCGCTCATCGAAGAGCTTCGCGCTGAGCGTACCGCCGCTGTCCATGCCGCCGAACAGGCCGCACTTGGCGAAGATGCGATTGCGCCAGCCCCGGTTGAACATAACGCCGAAACACTTTTCAAGCGTTGAGTGAGACGCTGCCCCCCGATGCGTCGCTGACGCAGGATGAAAGCTTTACCGCGACCAACCATCAGGGGCTGAGCTATCCGCTGGGCGATTTCGCGCCGGGGGCGGGCGTCGCGCACCGGATTGCGCAGGGGATTAGCTGGGCACGCATTCCAATGCCGGGATCGCTTGGCCATATCAACACGTGGTTGCTTGATGACGATGACGGCGTTGCGGTTGTTGATACCGGAATGCGGCTCGATATGTGCAGCGATGCTTGGAAGGCGCTGTTCAACGGGGATTTGGCGGATCGCCCGATTAACCGTGTGATTTGCACGCATCTTCATCCCGATCATATTGGGCTGGCTGGATGGCTCTGCAAGAAACAGGGCGCGCAAGTTTGGATGACGCGCGGTGAGTGGCTAACCGCGCGGATGCTGACGATTGATCCGACGAGTGAAACTCCTGAAGAAGCCATCGCGCTGTTCCGCTCGGCAGGGTGGAGCGACGAAAATCTTGCGCAATCAAAGCAGCGCGGCTGGGGCTTTTTTCGTAAAGTGGTTTACCCCCTGCCGCCGGGGTATCGCCGGATTGAAAACGGTGAAGTGCTTGATCTTGGCGGCAACCACTGGCGCGTTGTCGTCGGTTCGGGTCACAGCCCTGAACATGCGTGCCTGTGGAATGAAGCCGAAGGCGTGCTGATTTCGGGTGATCAAGTGCTACCCCGGATCAGTTCAAACGTATCAGTGCACATTACTGAACCCGAAGGCGATCCGCTTGGCGATTGGTTGACATCGATTGATCGGCTGCTGGGGCAGCTTCCGGCGGATCTGCTCGTTTGCCCGGCGCACGGTGAACCCTTCCACGGT
This sequence comes from Sphingomonadales bacterium, assembly GCA_043728175.1. GTDB lineage: Bacteria > Pseudomonadota > Alphaproteobacteria > Sphingomonadales > Sphingomonadaceae > Aquisediminimonas. The sequence continues at coordinate 736 of JAYTMV010000313.1, read as the reverse complement.
CTCCATACCCGGCTGATCGCGCTGCGCGATGAACATAACCGCAGGCTTGATGATCTCACCGCTGCGATGGCCACGCCGCTGCGCGCGGTTGATTGCTTCACGATGCTGTTCAACCGCAAGATCGATGACAGCAACCGCGAAATGGCGACGGGTGAGGCGATTGCGCATGTACGGCGTCTTGAGCGATCAGGCCGCGCGCGGCGCGAAATGCGCGACGGAGTCTATTGGTATCATGCCGCGTAAATTTACCGCCGTCATTTTCGATTTTGGCGGGGTGATTACGTCATCGCCGTTTGAGGCGTTCAATCGTTTTGAGGCTGAGCGCGGTTTTCCAATCGACACCATCCGCCGGATCAATGCGACAAATCCAGATGGCAATGCTTGGGCGCAGTTTGAGCGCGCGACGATTGACGCAGATGCTTTTGATCGGCTGTTTGGTGATGAAGCTGCTGCGCTCGGCCACCAAATTCGTGGGCGGGAGATACTCTCACTGCTTTCGGGGGACATCCGGGTGGCGATGGTCGCAATGCTCGATCAACTTAAGCGCGAGGCTTATGCCCTTGGCTGTATTACCAACAATGTGCCTGCTGGCAAAGGCGCGGGGATGGCAGGCACGACCGCAAAGGCTGAAGCAGTCGGGGCGATCATGGCGCGCTTTGACCATATTATCGAAAGCTCAAAGGCGGGCATCCGCAAGCCAGATCCGCGCATTTATCAGATGATGTGCGATGCGCTG
>JAYTMV010000312.1:0-7225 GCA_043728175.1 Sphingomonadales bacterium | reverse complement strand
CATCAAGGCGAGCGCCATCATTGCCAAGTTGCCAATCAGTGAGAGAATATTCCCGATCACAAAACCGAAAGCACCAATCGCGCCGAGCCCCGCCGCTGGTGTTTCAGGCTGGGTAAGCCCAGATATCACTGAACCGATGCCTACGGTGGCAAGCGCAACCGGCACCAGCAAATGGCTTTCACGGCGGATAAGCGCTGCACTTTCGTCCCAGATTGCCGACATTGAGATTGACATCACTTACTCCCTTGGCCCGCCGCACCCAGTTAGTCGGTGACGCATCAGCACTTGGCAGCATGTGGTGCAAGTGGCAGTGCAGATCAATGGCAATTGCGAATGATGTTGAATGGCACGCCGAAACCGGGCTGCTTGAGTATCCGGCCACGCTTGCCGCGATGGAAGCGCGCGCGAATGCAATCGCGCTTGGTGAGGCACGCGAATTGGTGTGGTTGCTTGAGCATCCACCGCTTTACACAGCGGGAACGAGTGCCGATCCAAGTGAGCTGCTTGATCCACGCTTTCCGGTTTATACCGCAGGACGCGGCGGGCGTTATACTTACCACGGGCCGGGGCAACGGATCGGTTATGTGATGATTGATTTGAACAAGCGCGGGCGCGATGTGCGCTGCTTTGTTGATGCGCTTGAGGGGTGGGTAATTGCGGCACTTGATCTACTCGGCGTTGAAAGCTGGCGTGCGCCGGGGCGAATCGGCATTTGGACGCACGATGGCGGAAAAGAGGCAAAAATTGGCGCAATCGGGGTACGTGTTCGCCGTTGGGTCAGTTTTCATGGATTCTCGATCAATCTTGATCCTGACCTCTCCCATTTTGGTGGAATTGTGCCCTGTGGATTGCCCGATTTTCCAGTGACAAGCCTTGCCAAACTTGGTTTTGCGACGAAACGAGATGCGCTTGATTCCGCGCTTTTTCAGACATTTGAGGGTTTCCTCGCTGCGCTTGGCGGCGATCTGAAAAAATTTGCTTGAGTGGATGGTTAAAATATCCTAATGTCTACTAAGAATTGGGTGATAAGAGTTTTTCTGCCCGGTTCCATTTTTTCCTTGGGAGCTATTGATATGCGTAAGATCGTTACACTTTCGACTGTTGTTGCCGCTTCGCTGATGGTCGCCGCTTGCGGTGGTCAGCCAGTTGCAACCGACAATGCTGCGGTTACTGAAATGAATGCTGCTGATGCGATGGAAGGCACCACCAACGATGCCATGACCAACGTAGACGGCGCGATGGGCGCAGACGCCAACATGGCGGCTGATGCCAATGCTGCAATGCCTGCTGACGTTAACGCTGCGGCACCTGCCGTTGATGCGATGGCCGCAGATGCAAACGCTGCTGCACCAGCAGAAGCAAAGAAGTAAGCACTTCGCTTCGGCGTAGCTGAAAAATGGGCCGTCCGGGCGACCGGGCGGCCTTTTTTGCTGTCCAAACTGTGCTGATTGGCTAAGAGACCCCTTGCGTTTGTTATGAGGTGTTGAGGATGAAGGCGGCTGTTCGTGATTCTGCGTTGCTGATGTGTGCGGCGCTTTTTCTCCCTTCGCCGGTGAGCGCGCAAATTTTCTGGCTCGCGCCTGATTTTACAGGCGCCCCACTGTCGGGTTATGAACCCGGCATGGGGGTGCCGATGCCCGGCGCAACCCCGGCTGAACAAAGGGCCGCAATCGCGTGGAACATGCGCTCGGGCCTCAATGTTGCGGCGCTTCAGTGCGGCACTGAACCAACGCTGCGTATCCTTGAAAATTATAACGCTCTCCTGAGTGATCACACGGTTGAGCTCGCCGCCATTTTCAAAACGCTCACTGGCTATTTCAAGCGTACCAACAAAGTCGCGCGGGTCGGCGAGCGCGCGCTCGATACATTCGGCACCAAAACCTACAGCGGATTTTCCGCCGTCGCCGCAATCCGGGGCTTCTGCACCGTGTCAGGTCAGATTGGCCGTGCGGCGGTTTTTACGCCCAAGGGGCAGTTCGCTGACTTCGCGCAGAACAACCTGCGGACGCTGCGCAACAGCCTGATCTTTAAGGGCGAACAGCAGTTTCGCGGGATCAGCCCGACGCTGCGTTTCCGCTACCCTAATCTTGATGCGCGCTGTTGGAAGAAGGATGTCTACAACCGCGCCTGTGGTCTGCTTTCCTAAGCCTTCAGCCCGATTTCAACCAAGCGCTGTTGCAGATAATCATCGGCAGTAATCGGCACCGGATAGAGGTTTGGATGCGCATCATCGATGCAGCCGGGCAGCGTCTCGATCAGATAGTCCGACGCCAGATGCAGGAAGAACGGCATTGAATAACGCGGAATATGCCGCCGCTCAACCGGCGGGTTGATCACCCGGTGCGTGGTTGAGGGCAGGCGGTTGTTGGTCAGCCGCTGGAGCATATCACCCACGTTGATCACCATTGCGCCTTCGGGCGGAAAAATCGGCAGCCACTCATTATCACGCGTCAGCAGTTGCAGTCCAGCCTCTTCAGCGCCAAGCAGAAGCGTGATGAGGTTGATATCCTCATGCGCGCCCGCACGAATGCCATCAGCATCAGGCGAGATTGGCGGATAATGAAGCAGGCGCAGCACTGAATTGCCATTCTCAACCGTCGCGTCAAACCAATCCGCGCTTAAGCCCAAATGGAGCGCAATCGCCGAAAGCAGCTTTCCCCCGGCAACATCAAATGCCGCAAACAGCGCCGAGAGCGTCTCACGAAATTCGCGCACTTCGGCGGGCCAAACATTATCGGGCATATGATCGCGAAAGCGGTGCCCCGGCGGCAGATCGCGGCCAACGTGCCAGAATTCCTTCTGATCATGCGCCTTCGCATCCTTGGCAATCTCAATCCCGAACGGCGTATAGCCTCGCGCGCCGCCTGTGCCTGCCAGATGATAGTGCTTTTTCACTTCAACGGGCAGTGCGAAAAATTCACGCGTCAGCGCCCACGCCTTGTCGATCAGGGCGGCGTCAATCCCGTGATCAGTAATCACCGCAAAGCCGAAGCGCTCAAACGAACCGCCAAGCGCGCGCGCAAAACTAGCAGCATCATGCTCAGCATCTGCTAGCGAAAGAGGTGCAACTTCATCAACGATTGTCGCCATTATTCAGCCGCCGTGGCTGTGCTGACCAGCGTCAATCCAGACATATCTTTCGCGACATTGCGCCGCATCATCCGGCCATCGACTTGCGCGCCGTTTTCAATTGAAATCATATCATAGGAAAGATCGCCCGCGATCCGCGCTGATTTCTCAACCGTCAGCGATGCCGCACTGACCGTGCCGTCAACACTGCCGCCGAGTGTGGCTTTTTCCGCAACGATATTGCCGCGCACGCGCCCGCCAGGTCCAAGGATCAAGGTGTTGCAACCGACATCGCCGTCAACGCTGCCGTCAAGATGGATATCGCCGCTACCGCTGATATTGCCAGTCACGGTGACTTCGGCCCCGATGTAAGACAGTGTGCCCGATCCGCGCTTTGCAGTTGGCGCAGCGGCTGTGCCCGGCGCATTATCCTTTGATCCCCATGCCATGATCCAACGACTCCAGAGTTATGATTGATGCCTCAAGATAATCGCGGAACCGCGCCAGAGCAATGATGTGCAATTGGCCGCGCCGCAGCCCGCCGCAATCAGATGATCCCGCCGCCGAGCATCAGGCGGCCAACGCCGACGAGGATCACCACAATATTGAGATTGCGCCCCGCCGTCCGATCAGACATCGCGCCAATCGCAAGGCCAACCACCGCGATCGGAATGATGATCCAATTCGCCCAGCCCAGCAGCGGAATAAACGCCGGAATGAGGAGGAGGAGGGCGAAAACGCCGATGAGGATCGAGATGATGTTGCGCATAGTTAAGATGTTGGGGGTTTCGAGGCGAATTGCAAGGGGGGATGGAAGCGCAAGGCTCAAAGCACACCCTTCGTGCCTTTGTGTCTTTGTGCGAGTCAATAATCCGGTTTGGGTACGCGGTGAGGCGTGGATTTGGTTCACACGAAGACACGAAGGCCACGAAGAGGAAGGCATTTCACATCCCCAATTGCCCTTCCTTCTTCGCGCCTTTGCGTCTTCGCGTGAGATAAATCAGGCCGCGCCACGCGCCGTGAAGGTGCAAGTGGTTCACGCGAAGGCGCAAAGGCGCGAAGGCTATGAGCGGTAATTTTCAAGATGTGTCCCTTTCAAAAAGTCCCGGAAATCTCAGGAAGTTGACACTGAATCGGTATATTTTCTGACCTTGCACGATGTGGGAAATATGGTGCGGTGGATACGTCAAAACGACGGGCGGAGGAGGATAGATGAGGGGCGTAAGCAGCAACCATGTTCGGAACATATCATGAATGTATTGCTGTAGGAAAGCCATTGGACTCGGCACTATGTATCAAACGCACCAAGGGCGTGAGACATGATTAGCGCGATAATTGCGTTGCTGTTAGGTGGCGCGGTGTTCAAACCAATCCAAAAAATCGAAATCGGCAGAGTCATAAAAACCGTGTTGGGTCATGTTGACTGCATTGAAAGATAGAACTTTTCCTGTTTGATGCCAGTCGTCGGAGAGAGTGGAACGATAAACAGTAGAAAAAATGAAAGCTGGCATGAATGGGCGCATGGCGTCCATCATCCCCCCTCTTTCCAGAAGTTCGGAGGGGAAATGGAAGTGCGTTCGGTATCCACGAGATTCCCCCGGCAGAAGCAAAAATCCGCTAGCTTTTATGCTTTTAGCTTCACTTATTTTGCCTTCATAAAACAGCGATTCCCATCCTTTCTCACAACCGCATATGTTTTCATGGCCGAAGCTATCAAAAACGCTTCTTGCTACTCCGTTTCCAACATTTCTAATGGAAACTTCAAAAAATATGGTAAAACCGTTTTGATCAAGGTGAGCCTTATCAACAGCCCTTGCCTCAATAACCAGCCAAGGACGATATTCCAGCTTAATGGTTTCCTTGCCAACGTCAGCGGCCCTCTTGGCATAGAATGCGGCGGCGATTGCTGCCCCCATTGTTATGGCACCAAGAATCAGGCCAATCCAACCTATAGAGACTTGATCACGACTAGATTGGGCAGCATCCGCAGCAGCGTCCGCAGCCTTCCATTGGGCGCATAAGTCGCTATTTCTGTCGAGCTCGCCGGTCTGACATGGCATTTCTGTTCGGCTTGGTTTCTGCGCATCTTTGAGGGAGGCCGCAATGTCATTAAGAGCATTGGCTATTTTGCGCTGTTGTTTTGCCTGTTCGGATTGAGCTATTGATGTCGGTGGTTCACCAGCACCCATTAAAATCAGTCCTGCAATCGCAAGCATGATGCCCCGATAGCCTCTAACCATTGTGGCAACTGCCCCGCATAAGTGATTCCCCGTCGTTTCAGTTCCCCCTTTAGCAGCTTCTTTGCGCGCGTGTCATATCCTCCAACCCCCAAAAAGCCAGTGCCCATGCCAGCATCGGAGCGTGCGCAACTCCCTCTCCCCTTGAGGAAGAGGGAGGGAGCTGCGGAGCAGCGGAAGGGTGAGGGGTTGCGGAGCTATGCGTCAGCGAGCGTAGATGTCCGGACGCTGCGACCCAAATTGCCCTCAAGGGCTTCGAACCCTCTCGGTCAAACCCCTCACCTGCCCAAGAGCATCCTCTCCCTCAAGGGGAGAGGGGTATCGCGCGCCCATCCCACTTGCCCTGCGAAAGGATATTCCTTACACTCACCCCATGATCATCGGACGCATCACGGCGAAGTCACAAACCACCATTCCGCGCGCGGTGCGGATTGCGCTTGGCGTTGGGCCGGGGGATGAGATTGGTTATGAAATCATTGACGGCAAAGTGAGCATCAAGCGCGTGGTAACGCCGCCCAAGGATATGTTCACCAACAATTTCTCAACCTTCACCGAATGGTCTGACGAATATGACAGCGTCTATGACTAGCTTTAGCGCTGGTGACATTGTCTGGGTGCCGTTTCCGCATGTTGAAAGCGATGAGACCCGATCACGGCCCGCGCTGGTCATCTCAAACACGCCCATCGGGCCAGAAGGCGGGCTATTCTGGGCAATGATGGTCACCAATGCGCTTCGCCCCGGATGGCCGGGCGATATGGTGATAGAGGATTTGGCGGCGGCAGGATTGTCTCACCCATCAAAAATCCGCACCGCCAAAATCGCCACACTTGAAGCGCAGGGCGCGGAGCAGATCGGGCGGATTGACGATGTGCTTCTGGCCGAAGTGCGCGAACGGATGGCATTTTACCTTGAAGGCGCATCAGTGTGATGCGCACTGAATTCTCCCCCGCCGCCCTCAGCGAAATCATCGAAATGGCGCTCAGCGATCATATCAGTTTTGCCGTGATCAAGGATCAGCACGGGGCAACGCCGGATCAGGTGAAGGCGATTATGCGAAGGTCTTTGAAGCCGGGGAGTTACCGGGCGTGGCGAAAGCGGGTACGTGACTTTGGTGACCGTCGCGAAAATTATAAATAAGGAACCTTCATGACTCGAACGCTCATCTCCTCTGGCTCGCCCTTTGAAAAACAGGTGGGGTATAGCCGCGCCGTCGTTCAGGATAATTGGTGCTTTGTTGCGGGGACGACTGGGCCAGACCCCGCGACGCAGGTTTTTCCAGAGGATGTCCGCGATCAAACGCGCAACGCCTTCAATATTATTGAAACCGCGCTGGCCAAGGCGGGCTTTGCGCTCGCCGATGTTGTGCGGGTGACTTATTATGTCACCAAGGCTGAGTATCATGATATCATCGCGCCAATCCTAGGCGAGAAGTTTGGAGACATCCGCCCGGCGGCGACCGCGCTGATCGTTGCGGGGTTGATCCGCCCGGAAATGAAGGTTGAGATTGAAGTGACCGCGATGAAGGCAGCAGCATGATCCTCTACGGCATCCCCAATTGTGATACGGTGAAGAAAGCGCGTGTGTGGCTTGACGGGCACGGTGTGGCTTATCAATTTCATGACTATAAAAAGCAGGGCGCGGACGCGGTGAAGCTGCGCGCGTGGTGCAATGAAATGGGCTGGAATGTGATCCTCAACCGCGCAGGGACAACCTTCAAGCAGCTCCCCGAGGCCGACAAGCAGGATATTGACGCGGGCAAGGCCATCGCGCTGATGATGGCGCAACCGTCAATGATCAAGCGCCCCGTGCTTGAGGGTGCGGGTAAGCTGCTCGTCGGGTTCAAGCCTGATGCCTATGCGTCGGTTTTTGGATAGTGTCTTCTCAACCCGTTCGCCCTGAGCTTGTCGAAGGGCTGCCT
>JAYTMV010000311.1:0-14715 GCA_043728175.1 Sphingomonadales bacterium | reverse complement strand
ATGGTCAACGATCGGAGAGATTTCCGATGCGCGGGAGACCATGTGCGGCCTGCTAATATGCGTTAGCGGCGCGTCCCCCGAACGAATTTCTCCGACCTGCTTGCTGAACCATGAGACATCGGATCACCTCCTTTCGATAAGTTGATAAGCTTGTGACTTTTCAGCCACGAGGTGAACATGATTCAAACTGTGCGGAGGTGCAAGCGAAAAATTATGCGCGGCAATCTTCGATCACGCGGGCAACCTCGGGCCAACTTGGAATGACGAGATCAGCGCCGCCCTTGACTGAGACAAGGAAGCGACCACGACTAAACGCCATCGCGTCAAGTTGCGGCTCATTCACTGGCAGTGTGGCTGCGATGTAGGCCGGGGAGTCGCCATTATTTTTGACGGCAAAGGATTTGAGGCCCGATGATGCGCGGATCGTCATCATACCGCTATCACCGCCTGGAAATGCGCCCGCACGCGAGAGAAAAATGCGGCGAGCAGCGCTATCACAGCGAATGATAAAGCTCGCGTCTGCGCCGCTCGGGCCAAAGAGTGCAACCGATCCGCGCGCATCGCGGCGATAGACCCAATCTCCGGCACTGCGCGGCGCATCCTGCCAATTGTCGTCAAGCGATACAGGCGCTAGCATCGGTTTTGGTGCGACGACGACGGGCGCTGGCGCGGCTTGCGGCTGCGGCGCGGGCTCCTTTGCGCAAGCGAGCAGAAACAAGGGCAAGGCAAGAATGATACAACGCATATCCTAATCATAGCCGTCGCGCGGCACGGCGCAAGGCGCATTCCCACTTGTCGCCGCCGCGCCGCCCCCGCATAGCGACGCTCAGGAGAGCAAAATGGCGGGAAACATTTCAGCAGCGCGGTTAAAGGCGATTGTCGGCGGGTCGGCGGGCAATTTCGTCGAATGGTATGATTGGTTTGCCTATTCAGTGCTGTCGATTTACTTCGCACCCGTGTTTTTCCCCAAGGGAGACACGACCGCGCAGTTGCTTAACACTGCTGCGATTTTTGCGGTTGGCTTCCTGATGCGACCGATTGGTGCTTGGATCATGGGGGTTTATGCGGATCGTCACGGTCGCAAATCGGGGCTGGCTGTTTCGGTTGGGCTGATGTGCGCAGGGTCGCTGCTGATTGCGGTTGCACCGGGTTACGCAAGTGCTGGCGTTGCCGCGCCGATCATCCTCGTGATTGCGCGGATGCTTCAGGGGCTTTCGGTTGGCGGCGAATACGGCGCGAGCGCCACCTATCTGTCCGAAATGGCCACGCGGCAGCGGCGGGGTTTCTGGTCGAGCTTTCAATATGTCACACTCATCGCGGGGCAGCTTACAGCACTTGGGACAGTGCTGATCCTCCAGTTGATCCTTACCGAGCCGCAGCTTGAAAGCTGGGGCTGGCGGATTCCCTTCGTCATCGGCGCGGTGCTGGCGCTCGGCGTTTATGTGCTGCGCAGTCGCCTGTCAGAAACTGAGTCCTTCACCGCGCAGGCGGCGGATCGCCCGGTGTCGAGTGCGGGCAATTTGTGGCGCAATCATCCGCGTGAATTCATCCTCGTCGCGATGATCACGGCGGGCGGCAGCCTCGCCTTCTACGCCTTCACCACATATATGCAGAAATTCCTGATCACGACGAGCGGGTTTGACAAGCAGACGGCGACTGCGGTGATGACGGCGGCTCTTGTGTTGTTCATGGCGATGCAACCGCTGTGGGGGCTGGCGGCGGATCGCTTTGGACGAAAGCCGCTGCTGATCCTGTTTGCAGTGGGCGGTATGCTCGTTTCAGTGCCGGTATTCACCGCGATTGCGACCGTCAAATCGCCTTATGCGGCGTTTGGCCTGATCATGATCCCGCTGACGTTGCTCGGCGCGTACACTTCGATCAGCGCGCTGATTAAGGCAGAGCTATTCCCCGCGCATATCCGCACGCTCGGCGTTGCGCTGCCCTATGCGATTGGCAACGCGCTGTTCGGCGGCACGGCAGAATTTGTCGCGGGCTGGTTTAAGAGCATTGGGGTTGAGGCTGGCTTCTACTGGTATGTGAGCGCGATTATCGGCGTAGCGTTGATCGCGTTTCTAATGCTGCCAGAAACGCAGAAAACCAGTTTGATCGTTGAAGACTGATGGCAAAGGCGCGCGCTGATCAATTGCTGGTTGACCGGGGGCTGGTCGAAAGCCGCGCGCGCGGCCAAGCGCTGATCCTTGGTGGGCATGTTTATTCGGGGGATCGCAAGGTTGAGAAAGCAGGTCAGCAACTCGGCGAAGATGCGCCGCTTGAGGTGCGCGGGCGCGATCATCCGTGGGTGTCACGCGGGGGGATTAAGCTCACACACGGCCTTGCGCATTTCGGCTGGGATGTGACGGACGCGGTGGCGATGGATGTTGGCAGTTCGACTGGCGGCTTTACAGATGTGCTGCTGACCAACGGCGCGGCGCGGGTCTACGCGGTCGATAGCGGAACCAATCAACTCGCGTGGAAATTGCGACAAGACGCGCGCGTTATCGTCCATGAACAGACGAGTGCGCGGATTTTGACGGCGGTACATATCCCCGAGCCGATTGACCTGATCGTCTGTGACGCCAGCTTCATCGGTCTTGCCAAAGTGCTTGAGCGGCCAATGAGCTTTGCCAAACCTAAGGCGCGCCTGCTCGCGCTCATCAAACCGCAATTTGAGGCGGGGCGCGGCGAAGTGGGCAAGGGCGGGGTTGTCCGGGAACCAACCATTCACACGCGCGTTTGCAGTGAAGTCGAGACATGGCTTATCGAAAGCGGGTGGGATGTTGCCGGTATTGTCCAAAGCCCGATCACAGGCCCAGAGGGTAATATCGAATTTCTTGTTGCGGCGCAGCAAGGATCGCTTGCAAATTCTACGTGAAGGCCCGAATGAAGTTTTGTTATGCGACCTATTTTCCTCTCTTTGATAATTTTATCAGTGGTCGGGTGCAGCGCGGCCGAAAAAAAACCTGATCGCCCGGTGCCCTTGATTAATGTTGCGGCGGTATCGGCGCATGAGTTTTCGGATCGTTATGAAGCGGTAGGGACAGCGACCGCCAATGAACAGGTCACCGTTACCGCGCCAGTGACAGAGCGGATTACGCAGCTTGGCTTTTCGGACGGCGATTATGTGCGTTCGGGGCAAGTGCTCGCAGTCCTTGCGCAGGGTCAGGAAACCGCATCGCTAGCCAGTGCCGCAGCCCGTGCGCGTGAAGCAGAGCAGCAATTGGCGCGGATATCGGCACTGCGCCAACGCGGCTTTGCCACCAAATCAAGTCTTGACGCACAATTGGCCTCGGTAGCCGCTACACGCGCCGGGGCAAGCGAAGCACGCGCGGTGATCGCAGACCGCGTCGTCCGCGCGCCATTCTCAGGCTATGTGTCCCTACGGCGGATATCGGTTGGCGCTGTCGTCAGTGCTGGCACCGAAATCGTAACGATCAGCGATAGCAGCACGATCAAGCTTGATTTCTCAGTGCCCGAAACATTGCTCGGCGCAGTGCGCGTTGGCCAGCCGATATTGGCGCGGGCCGCTGCATTTCCCGAAACGCCGATTGGCGGCACGATTAGCGCGATTGATCCCGTAATTGATCCAGCGACACGTGCTGTGACGGTGCGCGCGCTGATCCCCAATCGCGGTGGGCGTTTGAAGCCGGGTATGCTGCTTTCGGTAGCGCTGCAATCAAGGGTGCGTAGCGCAGTCGCTGTACCCGAATTGGCGTTGGTGCGTGAAGGTGATGGACGCTATGTTTACACCGTTGGTAAGGACAGCAAGGCAATTCGCGTCGCGGTGTCGACCGACGGGCGCGACGGCAATCTGATCGAAGTGACGCAAGGGCTAAACCCCGGCGATAAGATCGTCACCGAAGGCGTTGTCAAATTGTCCGAAGGGGCAAAGGTGCGCGTTGCAGGGGATAAGCCGCCCGGCAAAGCAGCCGCCGCGCGCTGAGCTAGAGATGCAGCTTTCCGATCTTTCCGTCCGTCGGCCCGTGTTTGCAGCGGTACTTGCAATCCTGCTGTTACTCATCGGCGCGGTAGGCTATCTCAATCTGCCGATCCGCGAATATCCTGATACCGAACCACCGATTGTTTCGGTTGAAACCAATTACACTGGTGCTGCGGCAACCGTAGTTGAATCGCGCGTCACCCAAGTGCTTGAAAATGCGCTTGCTGGGATTGAGGGCATTCAGACGATCAGTTCGCGTTCACGCGATGGCCGTTCAGAGGTTACGATCGAATTCGCGCCGGGTCGCACGGTCGATAGTGCCGCCAATGATGTGCGTGACCGCGTGGGCGGCGTCGCCGATGATCTGCCCGAGGAAGTGCTTGCGCCTGAAGTGCGTAAGGTTGATGCTGACGCGCAGCCCGTCTTGTTCATTGTTGTTTCAAGGCCGGGTTGGACGCGGCTTGAACTTAGTGACTATGTCGACCGCAATCTGGTTGACCGCTTTTCTGCGCTTGACGGCGTCGCGCGGGTCTTTGTCGGCGGCGAAGCACGGCCATCAATGCGCGTCTGGCTCCAGCCCGGAAAGCTTGCAGCCTTTGGTCTGACGCCAAGTGATATTGAAACCGCGCTGCGCACCCAAAATGTTGAGCTACCAGCGGGCCGAATTGAGTCGCCCGATCAGAATGTTACGCTGCGGGTTAACCGCCCGTTTGTAACGCCCGAGCAGTTTCGGCAATTGGTCGTTTCACGCGGGGAAGGGGGCTATCTCGTCCGTCTCGGCGATGTTGCGCGCGTGGAGACTGAGGCTGAAAATCCGTATTCAGCATTCCGTTTGAATGGCGGTTCAGCGATTGGGATGGGGATTGTCCGTCAATCAGGCGCTAACACGCTTGCAGTCGCTGAAAGCGCGAAGGCGCTTGCCGAGACGATCAAGCCAACACTGCCGCAAGGGATGGTATTCGCCATTGGATCGGATGACTCGCTGTTCATTGGCCGTGCGATTGACGGCGTTTGGGAAACGCTGGCTGAGGCAGCGATCCTCGTTGTCCTCGTCATCTATTTGTTTCTGGGAAGCTGGCGCGCGACGCTCATTCCAGCGGTGACGGTGCCGATCTGCTTGCTCGCGACCTTTGCGGTGCTCTGGCTGCTCGGTTTTTCGATTAACTTGCTGACTCTGCTGGCGCTCGTCCTTGCAATCGGGCTGGTGGTTGACGATGCTATTGTTGTTCTGGAAAATGTCTATCACCGGATCGAACAGGGCGAGCCGCCGCTGGTCGCGGCGGTCAAGGGGACACAGCAAGTCGCTTTCGCGGTTGTGTCAACCACGGTAGTCGTCTGCGCGGTGTTTGTGCCAGTGATGTTTCTGGCAGGGCAGACCGGGCTGCTGTTTCGTGAGCTTGCCGCCGCGATGATTGCCGCTGTCGCGTTTTCGGGATTTGTAGCGCTCAGCCTTGCGCCGATGCTCTGTTCAAAACTGCTCCGCCATGAAGAGCGCGGGCGTTTTGCGCGCTGGGTTGATAACGGGTTTCAGCGGCTTGAGCGGCGTTACTCCGGCCTGCTTGACCGCGTGATCGTGAAACCTATGTTTGCGCTGCTCGCTGTGTTGCTTTTCCTTGGCGGCAGCGGCTTTCTGTTCACAACGCTCAAATCCGAATTGGTGCCAACCGAAGATGTTGGCATCCTGCAAGCGAGCGTGTCGGCGCCCGAAGGCACAAGCTATGAGGCGATGGATCGCTATATGCTTGAAGTATCAAAACCCGTGCTAGGGCTGCTCGAAAAAGGCACTGTCCGTTCGATTATCCAGCGCACACCTGGCGGTTTTGGGGCAAGTGATGATTTCAACAGCGGCGTATTTGTTTTTTTCCTCAAGCCTTGGGAGGAACGAACCGAAACGACCGAAGACGTGATCAAGCAAGTCAACAAGATCATTGGCGCGCAAACCGCAGTACGCGGGAATGCGACGGCGCGCTCCTCAATCGGGCGCGGGCGCGGGCAACCGATCAATTTTGTGCTCGCCGGGGGCAGCTATGCTGATTTGACCGTGGCGCGTGACAGGATATTGGCGGCGGCACGCGATAATCCCGGCATCGTCAATCTTGACGCTGACTATAAGGAAACCAAGCCGCAAATCCTGATCGACGTAAACACCGCGCGCGCCGGCGATCTCGGGGTGTCACTTAGTGATGTGAGTGAGGCGCTTCAGTCGCTGCTCGGATCTCGGCGCGTTTCGACTTATGTTGACCGGGGTGAGGAGTACCGCGTGATTGTTCAGGCCGAGGCCGCTGACCGTGCTTCGCCTGAAAATCTCGCGTCGATCCAGTTGCGCGGACGCGGCGGCGTGCTGGTGCCGCTTGCCAATCTCGTAACGCTTAAGGAAACGGCGGGCGCGCGCGATCTTGGCCGGTTTAACAAGCTGCGCGCGATTACGCTGTCGGGGGCGCTCGCTCCGGGTTATTCAATTGGGCAGGCGCTGACCTTCCTTGAAGAACAAGCGCAGGATGCGCCCGAGGTTCAAGCCGTCGGTTATCGCGGCGAAAGCCAAGCCTATAAGGAAACGGGCGGATCGATTATTCTCGTGTTTTTTGTGACAATCTTCCTCGTTTATCTTGTGCTTGCGGCGCAGTTTGAAAGCTTCGTTCATCCGATCACGATTATTACCACGGTGCCGCTCGCGGTGGCGGGCGGGGTGATTGGTCTCGCGATTACGGGCCAGTCGCTCAATCTCTACAGCCAGATCGGCGTGATCATGCTCGTTGGTCTCGCGGCGAAGAACGGCATCCTGATCGTTGAATTCGCCAATCAGCTTCGTGATGAAGGGCTTGAGATTGTTGATGCGATCAAGCAGGCGGCGGCGCGGCGATTACGACCTATTTTAATGACCTCTATCGCGACTGTAGTTGGTGCGATCCCGCTCGCAATTGCGGGCGGAGCAGGTGGGGCTGCACGCGGCGCGATCGGTGTTGTCATTGTCTTTGGCGTCTCACTCGCGACGATTATCACACTCATCCTAATCCCGATTATTTACGCACGACTTGCCAGATATACTGGATCACCAGAGGCGGTATCGCGTGCGCTCGAAGCGCAAATGAGTTCAGATTAGGCTGCTGGTCGAACCTAATATCATGTTCGTCGAAATGAAATTACATCTGTAATCGTGTTGCGCTCGACGATGTTTATGAAAAAATATGACCTCACAATCGCTTGCGCCTTGACGCTTGCACTCGCCTCGCCAGCCTTTGCGCAGCGCACCGACGATAATGTCGTCACCCAATCTGACGATGCGTTTGGCAAGACGGTGGGCGATGAACAGATCGGCATTTACAACCCCGGCGATGTGCGCGGCTTCTCACCGATTGATGCGGGCAATGTTCGGATTGAAGGGCTGTTTTTTGATCAGCAATCGGGGCTGACGGATCGCCTTACCGATGGATCGTCAATCCGCGTTGGGATTTCGGCGCAGGGCTATCCCTTTCCAGCGCCGACCGGGATTGTTGATTATAGCTTGCGGCGGCCGGGCGCGAAAAACCTCGTTTCAGTTGCGCTCAATTACGGCCCGTTTGGTGGGCGCTCGGGCGAGTTTGATGCGCAGCTTCCGCTGGACGGAGATCGCCTCGGAATTGCGGCGGGAGCAGGGTATTTTCAGGAGGTTTCACCTTTCCAGAACTCTACTAATGTCTATGCCGTAGGTGCGCTCGGGCGGTATAAGCCGCGTGAGGGGGTTGAGATCATCCCGTTCTGGAGTTTGATTGATATCAAGGATGAGGAGAGCCAGTCGCTGATCTTCACTAATGGTGCTTTCCTGCCAAACCGTATTCGCCGCGACATTTTCTTAGGCCAGAAATTCTCCGATTTTGGCGGCGTTGTTTATAATTACGGGGTGGTGGCAAAGGCTGATCCGTTCGGGCTTGATGTCCGGCTCGGCGTCTTTCGCTCAGCGCTTGAGATACGTGAGGATCATATCGATCTGCTGTTTGATACAGACCGCGCAGGCCGCGTTGGCAGTCGTCAGGTGGTGGTGGACGGTGATAACAAGTTCGCCTCAACCTCGGGCGAGCTGCGCGTTGCCAAAACGCTCAAAGATGGCCCGCGCCGCCACACCCTGATTGCGTCACTGCGCGCACGTGATCAGGCGCGGCGCTTTGGCGGGGCGGCGATTGCTGATCTCGGGGTCAGTCAGATCGGCGTTCAGGATTTCCGTGATGAGCCCGTCTCAGTCATTGGCCCCAAAACGCGTGACGGCGTTCAACAAGTCACGGCGGGGATCGGTTATCAGGGGCGCTGGGCCAAGGTTGGTGAGCTGAGCATTGGCATCCAGAAAACCGATTACCGCAAGGAAACGATTGATCCTGACCCGAGTGTGATCTTTCCCGTTACCAAATCGAAGCCGCTGTTGCTGAGCGCGAATGCGGCGGCTTATCTATCCGACAAGGTCGCGATCTACGGCGGCTATACGCGCGGGCTTGAGGAAAGCCCGGTCGCCCCATTTGAAGCGATCAATCGCAACGAAGCCCCGCCCGCGATCCGCACTGAACAGAAGGATGCGGGCGTCCGCGTCAAGATCGGTAAAGGCGTGACGGCAGTGGTTGGGCTGTTTGATGTGTCAAAGCCGTATTTCAATCTTGATGCAACGTCACGCTTTCGTCAACTTGGCATGGTGCGCAATCGGGGAATCGAATTCTCGCTCGCTGGCGAAGTCGCGCCGGGGCTTTCGCTCGTTTTCGGGAATGTTCTGCTTGATGCTGAAGTGTCGGGCGAAGAGGTTGATCGCGGGGTGATCGGCAAGAAACCAGTGGGTACTTTTGTGCGCAACACCAATATCAACATGGATTATCAGGTGCCCGGCGTCAAAGGTCTGTCGCTCAATGCTGCGTTCATTGGCACAAGTGATCGCACAGCAAATGCCGCGAATACGCTGGTTGTGCCCACACGCGCCATCGTCAACCTTGGCGCGCGTTATAAATTTAAGATCGACAAGGCGTCGGCACTCGTGCGGTTCAACGTTTCCAACGTCACCAATACCTTTGGCTTTAACGTAACGGGTAGCGGTGCGTTCATTCCCAACGCATCACGGCGCTACGCCCTTACTTTGGCCGCAGATATTTAGTTTACAACAATCTTTCTCACATTGGCTTCCTGCGCCTCAAGCGCCTTATCCTCATTGGCACGTTTGATGATATATTGGCGGATCGTTTCGATTTGATCGGCCTTCATCACATTTGACCAAGCGACCATGCCAGTGGCTTTGAGCGCGCCGTCATGAACGATGGTCTGCCATGTCTTGGGATCGCCGAGGCTGCCGCTCTTGCGCAAATCGGGGAGGACGGTGCTGCCAATGGCTGCGTCACCGTGGCATACGCCGCAGTAGCGACCGTAAAGCGCGCCGCCGGCGGCAGCAACTTCAGCACTTGCCTTAAACGCTGGCGGGTCAAGCGGAAGTGCGGCAAGCTCAGGCATATCGGGAAGCCTTGCCCTGCCGCGCAGTTTGAACACGAGCAGGCGGCTGATATTGCGGACTGGCCCCGACACGTCGTGGAGGATGCCCGATGAGATTGGGAAGGCCCCGCCCCATCCGGCAAGCACCGCCACATATTGCTGTCCATTGACTGAATAGGTCGCAGGTGGAGCAACGACTCCGGTTTGGGCCTTGAATGACCACAGCTTCTTGCCGTCCTTCGCGGCGTAGGCAGCAAATTCGCTCGTTGCGTTGCCTTGAAAGACGAGGCCTCCGCCCGTTGCGAGCACGCCGCCATTCCACGGGCCATTAAATTTGACGCGCCATTTTTCCTTCTGCGCAATCGGATCCCACGCAACGAGCGCGCCCTTGGTAATGGCAGCGGCAATCGCCCGCGCGCCGCGATCCGCAGGCATAGCCCCTGCCGCCAGATCAAATCCTACGTTGAAGCCTTGTGCTGATTTTTTCCAATTATTTTCAGGGATAAACGGGAATGATGTCTCATTGGCGGGAATGAACACCAGCTTGTTCGTTGGGTCATAGGCCATCGGGTGCCAATTGTGCGCGCCAAGCGGCCCCGGTGTCACGAGATAGGGTACGCCTGTTTTATCAACGCGCGCTTTGGGGTTTTCAATCGGACGGCCGGTCGCCTGATCAAAGCCGCTCGCCCAATTGACGGGCACGAAATTATTAGCCGAGATGAACTTGCCGTCGGTACGGTCAATCACATAAAAGAAGCCATTCTTGGGTGCCTGCATCAGGACTTTGCGAGGTTTCCCGTCGATCGTCATGTCAGCAAGGATGATATGCTGAGTCGCGGTATAATCCCATGTTTCGCCGGGTGTCGTTTGATAATGCCAGACATATTCGCCCGTCTTTGGACGTAGCGCAACGATTGATGAAAGATAGAGATTGTCACCACCGCCGGGTGAGCGGTATGCCTGATTCCACGGGCTGCCATTGCCGACGCCGATATACAGCAGGTCAAGCTCTGGATCATAGGCCATCGCATCCCAAACGGTGCCGCCGCCGCCTTGTGCCCACCATTCGCCATTCCAAGTCGCTGCGGCTTTCTTGAGATATTCAGGTTCATCAGCCTCACCGGGTTTGCCGGGGACAGTGTAAAATCGCCAAAGCTCTTCACCGTCATCAGCGTCATAAGCCGTGATATAGCCGCGCACGCCCATTTCCGCGCCACCATTGCCGATGATCACCTTGCCGTCGATCACGCGCGGTGCGCCAGTGATCGTGTAGGGCTTTGACTGATCAACGGTGACCTTTGACCAGGCCTCTTTGCCCGTCTCACGGTCAAGCGCGACCAGCCGTCCATCAAGCGTACCAAGGTAGAGCTTGTCGCCCCACGCCGCGACGCCGCGATTCACCGTATCGCAGCAGGCCTTGACGCCGGTTTCGCCCGGAACCTTGGGATCATATTCCCAGAGCAGCCTGCCCGAGGTCGCGTCGTAAGATTTGACCTTTGACCATGCGGTGGTGATGTAAATCTTGCCGTCGATTACAATCGGCGTTGCCTCTTGGCCGCGCGCCGTATCAAGATCGGCATACCAAGCCAGCCCAAGATCACCCACATTACGCTCGTTGATGTCGTTCAGTGGGCTGAACCGCTGCTCATCATAAGTGCGACCATAAGTGATCCAGTTGGCGTTGTCGCTGTTCGCCGCAATCAACCGCGCGGCATCAATATCACCCGGCTTCGCGCCGCAGCCACTGAGCGCAAGCGCGCCTGAAACAATAACAGCAAGCCAAGCGCTGCGCTTCCTCATGATCACATCCTCCCATGCGTATTTGAGAACGATAGGCTATTGAATGCGCGGCTTTGTCAAGACAGAGTTTTGTCAGGGTTTGTCTCGTTTAGGAGGCTGTAACGATGTGCCGAAGCACGGAAAGTCATACTAAGGTCTCACCAAGATCACACCTAATCGCGTCTAACATTGCGGCTAAAACCTCCTAAATAAAGCCCCGCCCTGCACGCGCGCAAATGGAGGAGGGGAGGCACGCAGCAGGGGAAGGGCACCGCAGCAAGGGGGCATACGGCCAATCAAATCGCGTTAGCAGCAATTCGTTTGACTAGAACATATAAAGAACAAGTGGGATTGGTCAAGTTGTTTTTGATTTATCTGCAAATTCGACAAGATCCCAACGGTTTCCGTAGATATCTTCAAAAACCGCAACCGTGCCATAGGCTGCTTTGAGCGGATCACGGACGAAGCGAACACCGCGCGCGTTAAATGCCGCATAGTCGCGCTCGAAGTCATCTGTGGCGAGGAACAAGAACACGCGCCCACCCGCCTGATTGCCGATAAAATTCATCTGCTCCGGGTTTGTGGCGCGTGCGAGCAGGATTGACGCGGTTCCGTCGGGCGCGCCGGGTGGTTTTACTAAAACCCAGCGCTTGTCCTGTTCTGCCTGATACTCATCGGCAACCAGAGTGAAGCCGAGTACACCGGTGTACCAAGCAATTGCTTCATCATAGTCAGCGACGACCAGCGCAATATGGGCGAGATAGTTCTGCATTCCCGGCCCACTCACGCCGCCAATGGCAATGTCCTGTGCCGCTTGCCCGTTACCGCGAACAGCGCGTTAATGAGCGCTGGCGTGGCGGGCGGGGTGCCGGGTTCGCCGATGCCACCCATTTGTGCGCCGCTTTCGATGAAGTGAACATCTATGCTGGTAGGAGAGCCTTCCATTTTCAAAACTGGATAGTCGCTGAAATTGGATTGGACGACCGCGCCGCCCTCAACCGTGATGGCTTCGCCAATCGCTGAGGATAGTCCCATGATCAGGCCGCCTTGTATCTGCGCTTCGGCATTTTTCGGGTTCACCGTCGTCCCGCAATCAACCACGGCAAACGCGCGTAGCACCTTGGGGGAGCCATCTTCGCGCACGCTTGCCTCGATAACTTCAGCCGCAATCGTGCCAAAAGATTCAACCAGCGCTATGCCCCGGCCAACGCCAGCGGGCAGCGGCGTGCCCCAGCCCGAACGCTTGGCCACTTCCTCAAGCACACGGGCATAGCGCGAGCCCTTGGGCAGATGCTTAAGGCGGAAGGCAAGCGGATCAACTCCCGCCGCTTGCGCCAATTCATCCATGAACGTCTCGGTGTAAAAACCGTGCTGGGTTGAATTGACCGAGCGCCAGAAACCGTCAGTTTGATTGGTTTGATAGGTGAAATGATTGAGCGCAATATTGGGGATATTATAGGGCAATTTCGCCTCACCGCCTGCATCGGCGACCTGCGCATAATCGCATTGCCACGCAACAATCTTACCGTCGGCACCGAGCGCCGCCTTGAGTGCGGCTGAACATTGCGGGCGGTAGGCGCCCTGGCGGACATCCTCCTCGCGTGACCAGATCAGCTTGACTGGGTAAGGAAGCTGCTTGGCCAATTGGGCGACTTGGCTGGTGACTTCGCTATATTGCGGCGCACGACGACCAAAGCCACCGCCCATGATCATTGGGTGGAACGTCACGTCATCGCCGCTAAGGCCGACCGCCTTCGCCGCGACCATCTTTGCGCCGAGCGGAGCCTGACTCGCGCCCCAAATGTCGAGCTTGCCGTCCTTATAATGCGCGGTAAGCGCGAAGGGTTCCATCATCGCCTGATGGAGGAAGGGCACCTTGAAATCAGCGGTTAAGAGCTTTGCGCCCTTGGTGGCAAAGCCTGCCTTTACGTCGCCGTTGCCAGCCTCATTTTCGGCCTTGCCGCTTTTGCGCAGCTTATCATGCTCGGCAAAAATAGACGCGGTGGACATGCCGGCATTTCCGCCGTCGCTGAATTTGGGCGAAAGTGCGGCCAAGCCTTGGCTCGCCGCCCAATAGCCTTTGGCAACCACCACCACGGCATTCTCAAGCTTCACAACCTTTTCAACGCCCTTCACTGCCATTGCCGGGGCTGCGTCAACGCTTTCAAGTTTTCCGCCACGGATGGGCGCGGCCATGATCGTTGCAACGCGCATTTCAGGCATCGTGAAATCAATGCCATACTGTGCCGATCCATCAACCTTGGCAGGGATATCAAAGCGGTCAGGCGATTTGCCGATATATTTGAAATCCTTGGCCGTCTTGAGCGTCGGCGTGGTTGAGAGCGAGCGTTCGGAGGCCTCTGCCGCCAGTTCACCGTAGCGCAGTGATTTGCCCGATTTGGCATGGGTGACCATGCTGTTCGCGGTGGTCAGTTCAGTCTCGGACACACCGAGCCGCTTTGCCGCCGTTGCAACCAAAGCTTCACGCGTTGCCGCACCAATCACGCGGAAGCCCGCCTGTCCCGTCGCGCGGATTGCTGATGATCCGCCAGTAATCTGCAATTCCATATAGCGCGCGATCGCGCCGAATGCAGCGTTGACCGTTGGCGTCAGGATCGCAGGCACAGTCTTTGCCCCAAGGATAAAACCCTTGCCGAGTGCGGTATTGGCGAACGCCATTTCAGCAGGGGCTGCCTCTGTGCGCATTTTGCTCCAATCAGCATCAAGCTCATCAGCAAGCATCTGCGCAAGCGCAGTGTGCGACCCTTGGCCAAAATCAATGTGGGGCGAATAGAGCGTGATTATGTCATCCGCCGCAATCTTGATCCAGCCAGTAAAGGAAGATTCGCCCGCCTTCGCGGTCATTTCGCCCGCTTTGGTTGCGGCACTGCCATTCATCCAGTGGAGCGCAAAAACGCCGCCGCCAACCACTGCTGCGCCGCCGATCAGGAAAGCCCTACGCTTGATGCCCATGCGTTTTCTCCCTTAAGCCTGTGTGAGTGCGGCGCGGATCGCCTTGCGGATGCGCGGGTATGTGCCGCAGCGGCAGATGTTGGTCATCGCTGTATCAATCTGTGCGTCGGTTGGATTGGAGTTTTGCTTGAGCAACGCCGCCGCCGCCATGATCTGGCCCGACTGACAGTAACCGCACTGCGGCACTTGCTCGGCAATCCAAGCTTGCTGGAGCTTGCTGAGCTGGCCTCCACCGCCGCCAAGCGCTTCAATCGTCATAACACTCTTGCCCGCAGCATCGCCGAGCGTGACCGAGCATGACCGCGCAATCTCTCCATTGATGTGCACCGAGCACGCGCCGCACGCGCCAATCCCGCAGCCGAATTTTGTGCCAGTAAGCTGTAAATCCTCACGCAGCGCCCAGAGCAGCGGCATCGCTGGATCAGCCTCGACGCTCACTGCTTCTCCATTTACGTTCAATTCTATTGCCATCGTCCGCTGCCCTTTCCGACATGCGCCCCAATTTGAATTGCGTTTAGCAACTTGCCTTTCGCGCGGATAGCAATATTCGCAAGGCATGAGACAATTTTCGACGAGCGCGCATTCATGATCGG